>JAPOIC010000002.1 GCA_029979145.1 Opitutaceae bacterium | reverse complement strand
GTCCGCAGCATCACCTATCCCGCCAAGTTTCAGGCCGTCGAGCAGACCGCCGCCGCGGAACTGGCCCGCCTGACCGGCGGACGCGCCGCCAAATCCGCCAAACCCGGCCAAGGTGTCAACGTCGCCCTCGCCCCTCGCGATTGGGCGAAGCTCCTGCCGAAATCCAAGGCCGCCGAACCCGGTTGGATGTGGCTCAAAGTCAGCGACGACGGCACGGGCGAAATCATCGCCGACGCCGGCTCCCTCCTCTACGCCGCCGTGCGCCTGCTCGCCAACGGCCTCAACGATCAGCTGCGCGCCAAGCTCGACGCCGGCCTATTCATTCAGACCACCTTCCCGTGGCACCGCCCGCACTGGGATTCCTGCCTCACGCAATACTGGCGCAGCATCCGCAAGTTCGACCGCGAGCGCTACGTCGCCACCCTCGCCGAGACGGGTTTCACCCACGTCGAGATCAACGGCCTGCAGGCGCACATGCCGATGGAGGACTCGGTGCAGTCGGAATACTACCCGCAGTTCTACACCTACACGCCCGGCTTCAACCACTTCGTCGACACGCCGCTCACCGCCGGCCTGTGGCAACCGCACTACCTCGAGGCCAATCTTAACAACCTCAAGAGCCTCGCCGCCCTCGGACGCAAATACGGCCTCAAACCCGGCGTGTGCATGTTCGAGCCGCGCACGCTGCCCGAGCGTTTCTTCCAACGCTACCCGACGCTCCGCGGCGCGCGCGTCGACCACCCGTTCCGCTCCCGCCTGCCGCGCTACTGCCTCGCGCAGGATCACCCGATCACGCTGCGGCATTACCGCGCCGCGATCCAAAACCTGATGAAGGCCGCGCCGGACCTGAGCTACATGAGCGTGTGGACCAACGACAGCGGATCGGGCTTCGAGCACACCGGCTCGCTCTACGTCGGTCGCAACGGCGGCCCCTACATGATTCGCGAGTGGCGCAACCACGACAAGATCGCCCAGGCCGCCGGCGAAAGCATCGTGCGCTACCTCGCCAACATCCAGACCGCCGCCGCCGAGATCAACCCGGACTTCGACATCATCCTGCGCCTCGAGCCGTTCAAGCTGGAGCAGGATCACATCAAGGCCGGCATGAACCCGCACATCACCTGGGAAGCGCCTTCGCTCCTCGTGCGCGGCTATTCGCTGCCCTACGCGCATCCGAAGTATCCCGAGATGAGCGGCGCGGCCGGCAGCCCGTTGCAAACCGAGATCGACCCGACCGAGCGCGCCGCCCTCGAGGATTCGCGCTCCCGCGGCGCCGAGCCGACGCTCCAATACGCCGCCGGCTCCACCGCCTGCTTCGAACCGCTGCTCGGCGTGCCGTATCCCCGCCTGCTGCGCAAAAAGCTGGAGTCGATGCGCGACCTCGGCCTGAAGCGCATCAGCGCGCTCGGCGGCATCAACAACCCGCAGCAATCGCCCTACTGGCCCAACCCCGCCGTGCTCCGCGCCACGCAGTTCACCCCGGAGATTCCCATCGACGAGGTGTTGCTCAAGACCGCGCGTGGCTTCGTCGGCGAGAAGCATGCCGCCACGCTCGTTGCCTGCTGGGACGCCTTCGAGGAAGCCGTCAGCTGGCAGCCGCCGGTGATGCTGTTCAGCGGTTTCGCCTTCACCTGGCAGCGCACCTTCGACCGGCCCTACGTGCCCGACATCGAGGCCATCCCCGCGAAGGAGCGCGCGTATTACGAGCGCCACGGCTGCTTCCAGCACAACAACCCCGGCATCAATGATCTCGGCAAAGACGTGCTGTTCGACGTCGTCACCAAGGAGCAGGGCATCAAGGCCGCGGCCAACTACGACAAGCAATGCCTGCCGCGCGTCGACAAACTCATCGCCCGACTGGAGGAACTTGAAACGCAGACCGCCGCAGAACCGTCGGTGCAGGCCGTCTTCATCGACCTGCTAGACCGCGCCCGCGGCTATCGCGCCGTGTGCGGCTCGATCCGCATGGTCGCCGCATGGTGCGCCCACGTTTACGGTTACCTCGACAGCACCAAGGCCGCCGACAAGCGGAAGCACGAGAAAGCCCTTCAGGCCGCGATCGACGCCGAGCTCGTCAACACGCAAAACCTCATCGACCTGCTCGAAGCCGACCGCACCGAGTTCATGGTGCTGTCCGCCATTGGCAACAACACGTTTTGCTACGGCGAGGACCTGCCAGACCTGCTGCGCGAAAAGATCCGGCTGATGAAGAAATACCGGCACCACCAGCCGCGCATCGACAAAGACATACTCTGGCGCCCTATCCCCGAGGCCAAGTGGCCGTCGTTCAACTGAGACACCTGCCAAGGTGGACGCACAGGTCCCTCTGCGCGTCTGCCTCGCCGGGCTCGACGCGACCGTGGCCCAAACACGCCCTCAAGCGTGCGCCTTTTTCCGAAACTCCGAGGGGGTCATGCCCATGACCTGCTTGAAGCTTTTGGAAAAATGAAAGGCGTCGCAGAAATCCAATTCCTCCACGAGCTCCTTGAAGCCGTGGCTGCCTTGGTAAATTGCGGCGCAGGCGCGGTCGATTTTCCGTCGCTTTTGAAATTGGCCGGGCGAAAGGCCCGTCTTCAGGGCGAACTGCTTGCGGAAGTTGTCGTAGTTGAGTCCGACTTTGCGCGCGACCTCCATGGGTGAAGGCCAGCCGTTGCCGGCACGATTGGCGAGCAAGCGCTGCGCTTCCTCCAGCCAGCGGTCGCGGGCCGTGCGCGCGGTGCCCTCGGCATCCGCGGCCGCGAGGTCGTAAGCGAGGTGCATGAACGCGCCCATGATCCGGCGCGCTGCCACCTCGGTATGCCAGTCGTCCCCGGCCAAGACTTCGTGGAAGCGCCGGTGCCAGTAGTCCACCGGCTCCACGTGCCAGACCGGCCGCTCGGGCGTGAGCAGGCCGCTGGAGGCCAGGAAGTCGAAATGCGGACCGTTGAACACCCAATAGAGTTGATCCCATGAAGTGCCCGGTTTCGGGCCGTAGGCGTGGGCCAGCTCGGGGAGGATCAACACGAGGTCGCCGCTCACCAGGTCTTTCCGGTAGCCGTTGGCGTCGGCGTAGTAGCCGTCGATCTTCACCATGTAGATGAAGGAGTAGCTTCCCAAAACACGCATTGACTTCGGGTCCAACCCCGGCACATCGCGCAGGGCGCCCGCCAACTGAAGCTCGTCGCGTTTAAGGCGAATCGGGCTCTCAAGCCAGGCCTGGCTCTGAAAGGCGGTGGAGGCGGGCGGCGGCATGGTTTTTCCCATATTTTACATGCGAAATCACATTTCAACCATTTTAAGGGCGCGGGACTTTGTATATAATGTCCTGCCCGTCGGGAATCCCGCCGGCTTGTCACCCTGTTCCCCTAACTCCCGGCTCCTTTATCTCCATGAGCACCGCCACGCTCCCCCAAATCGTCTCCTATGGTCACGAGCTCGACATGAGCGAGGACAAGTTCGGCCTGCTGCGCGACTCGTCCGACGCCGCCACCGACTTCGTCGAGCTCCGCCGCCGCTTCGCCGAGGACGGCTACGTCTACATGAAGGGCTACCTCGACCGCGACGCCGTGCTCTCGGCCCGCGCCGCCATCACGGACCGCCTCGCGGCCGCCGGCGTGCTCGACCCCGCCTACCCGAAGATGGATGCCGTGGCCAAGCCCGACGCCGGTTACATCTTCAAGCCCGAGATCACCAACGGCTGCGCGCCCGTGCAGGACCTGCTTTACTCCGGCCGCCTGACGGATTTCTACGCCAAGTTCTACGGCGAATCCATCCGTCACTACGACTACACTTGGCTCCGCGCCATCGGTCCTGGCAAGGGCACCAACCCACACTGCGACCTGCCCTACATGGGCCGCGGCACGCACCAGCACATGACCTGCTGGATGCCCTACGGCGACATTTCCTTCGAGCTCGGTGGCCTGATGGTCCTCGAGGGCTCGCACAAGCGCATGGATCTCCTGAAGAACTACGTCTACCGCGACGTCGACGGCTTCTGTGAGAACAAGAGCAAGGAGGTCGAGAAGGCCAAGTCTGGCGGCTGGTCCTTCACCGGCACCCTCTCGCACAACCCGCCCGCCGTGCGCAACAAATTCGGCGGCCGCTGGCTCACGACCGAGTTCGAGGCCGGCGACTTCCTCACCTTCGGCATGTTCCTCGTGCACGCCTCGCTCGACAACCGCTCCAGCAACCGCCTGCGCATCTCGAGCGACAGCCGCTACCAGCGCGCCTCCGAGCCCATCGACGAGCGCTGGGTCGGCATCAACCCGCCGGCGCACGGCCCGAACGGCAAGCGCGGCCTCATCTGCTAACCCCGATCTTCGTCCCCATGGGCACGTCCACCACTTCCTCCGCCCGCCCCGCTGCCGCCGCCGGCCGCATGGCCGCCGTCAATGAAATGACGCGACTCCTCCGACTCCTCTTCGAGGTGGAGCGCGAATACCTGCGCACGGTCACGACCCTCGTCTACCGCGTCGGCGAGCCGGAGCTGAAATACCTGATCTGCCAGCACGCCTGGGAATCCGCCGGGCACGCGCGTTTCCTGCGCGAGCGCGGCCGCGAGCTCACCACCTTCGGCACGCATGACAACGTCCGCCCGGAGATCACCCGGATCTTCGAGGAAGCGGTCGGCACGAGCACCAGCGATCCGCTCGTGATCACCGCGGGCTTCTACCGCGTGCTCAAGCCCGCCCTGCTCGCCGCCTACCAGCATTACCTGAAGGTCACCGACCATCTGGCAGACTGGCCCTCCAAGAAACTCGTCGAGGAATTTATCGCCGACGAGGAACGCCACCTGCGCGAAATCGACGTCTACCTCAAGGAAGTCGACGCCCGCGAGTGGACCACCCATTTGACCCAGGCCTTGGACGACCTCGGCGGCTGGCTCGGCAGCGAAACCCGCCTGCCCCTCGCCGCGAGCTTCGTCTGGCAGCACGAGAAAACGCCCTTCACTCACCCGGCGACCTGCAATCGCGGCAGGTATCCGGTGTGCTCCGGCGTTTTCGGCATGGATCCCACCGAGGATCCGATCGTGCGCCCCTGGCTCACCGATCCCAAGACCGACGCCCGCGTCATCCGCCTCATGGTCTACGTCTGGCTGATGATGGAAATGGACGCGATCGACTACCTCGCAACTGTGTTTTACGACACGCCCAAGGCGCCGTTCGACCTGCATTTCGACCTCGCCCGGCACCTCTGGGACGAGTCGCGCCACAGCCAGTTCGGCTTCCGCCAGCTGCCCAAGCTCGGGGTCGACCTGATGACCGTCGAGCACTCGCTGGATCTCTACAACATCCTCATCCAGATGCCGGCGCACGAGCGCTACGCGCTGATGACGATGGAATTTGAGGCCGGCAGCTTCCCCACCAAGGCCACGGTGATGGACCGCGTGCGCGAGCTGAATGACTTTGAGGCCGACACGCTCCTCGCCTTCGACCGCAACGACGAACAAAACCACGTCCGCTACGGCCACCGCTGGCTACCGGAAATGATGGCGCTGTTCGGCGAGACCCGGCCGACCGAGGAGTTCGTGAAAGCCACGCAGGAAAAATTCAAGGAGGTCGCCGCCGTCTACGGTGGCAAAGTCCCGCACTCGCTCCCGAAGGAAATCCGCCTGACGGGTGAGAAGGTCCTGAAACTTGCCGGGGTGAACTGACGCACCCTCGGTTCCGCACGACGCCGACCCACCCCGGGTCGGCGTTTTTCGTGTCATGCCGCACCGGTGGTGATTATTCGTGAAATGGTTCCTTGAAAATCACCCCCTAACGACCCTGAATTCTCGCTCCATGCCCCAAACCCTCCGGCGCTTCGGCGCCCAGTTGCTCCTTTTTTGCTCCCTCGTTCTTCTCGCTCGTGCCGAAGGCTTGGTGACGCTCAGCACCGACTCCGTGTCTGCCGAAGCGGCCCGGCAACTTTCCGTTGACCGGCCCGAAACGGCCCTCCCCGAACTCGATGGTGCCGCCGCCGGCCTCAAGCCGCTCGCGCACGCCGCCCAAAACGACGGCATCTGGCTGCTCGCGCAGGACGCCGACGGTCTGCCGGCCTGGCTGACCCACACCGCGAACGGCTGGGTGCGCAAATCCGCCCCGCCGTTGCCGCTGCGCGCCGACCTGAAAGCCACAGGCCAAGCCCACATTCTCGCCCTCAGCCTCGAGCACAACGGCGAGGTCACGCTCCTCAGCTACCACACCATCACCGATGCCTGGGCGCGCATCGGCACGAGTCCCGTCGCCGGCCTGCTCGAGTCCACGGAGCCCGCCGCCGACGGCTTCCTCCTCACGAGCCGCGACGCCACCGGCGCCGAGCAGCACACGCACGTCAAGGTCGGGATGAGCAAGCGCCTGCTCAAGGCGATCGACTGGATTCTCATCGTCATCTACCTCGGCTTTACCGCCGCCATCGGCTATTACTATTACCGCAAGGACAAGCTGACCAAGAGCAACGAGGACTTCTTCGTCGGCGGGCGCTCGATCCCGTGGTGGGCGGCGGGCGTCAGCCTCTACGCCACCGGCACCAGCGCCATCAGCTACATCGCCACGCCAGCGAAATCGTTCGCGACCAACTGGCTCTACCTCGCCAACAACGTTGTCGGCATGATCGGCACCATCTTCGTGGCGATCATGATCGTGCCCCTCATTCGCCGGCTCAACCTGATGTCGGTATATCACTACCTGGAGATGCGCTTCCATCCGCATATCCGCGTGCTCGCTTCCGCCATCGCCATTGTGCTCCAGCTCGGCGGCCGCATGAGCATCGTGCTCTTCCTGCCCTCGCTCGCGATGTCCGCCGTCACCGGCATCAGCGTCACCAGCGCCATCCTGATCATGGGTGTCGTCACCATCGTCTACACTGTCATGGGCGGCATGAAGGCCGTGATCTGGACGGACTTTATCCAAGTCATTGTCATGCTCGGCGGCGCCTTCGTCGCCATCGGCTACATTCTGATGCATCTTGACGGCGGCGCGGGTGAATTCTTACGCGTGGCGATGGCCGACAATAAAATGGAGATCTTCGACTGGGACTTTAATCTCACTCAGGCCACCGTCTGGGGCTTCATCATGCTCAACATCCTCGGCGTCCTCACCTACCCGCAGGACCAGGTGATGATGCAGCGCGTGCTATCGACCAAGTCCGACAAGGAGGCCGGCTGGTCCGTGTGGACCCTCGCGGCCATCGTCATTCCGGGCAACCTCACCTTCTTCGGCATCGGCACTGCGCTCTACGTTTTCTACAAGCAGCATCCGGAGAACCTGAACCCGCTGCTGAACATCGACTCGACCTTCCCGCAGTTTATCGCCGCCGAGCTCCCGCCCGGCATCACCGGCCTGATCATCGCCGGTATTTTCGCGGCGTCGATGTCTGCCCTGTCCTCCAGCATTAACAGCGTGGCCACCCTCGTGTCGGTCGACTTCTACGAGCGCTACGCGAAACACGCCACCCCGCAGAAGAGCCTGCGCCTGGCGGAGATCGTAACGGTCGTCGCCGGCTTCATTGGCATCGGCACAGCGCTCCTGCTCGCCGCGGCCGACATCAAATCCGCGCTCGACACCTCCTTCGTCCTCATGGGCCTGCTGGGCGGCGGCTTCGCCGGTTGCTACGCGCTGGGTATGTTCACCAAGCGCGCCAACTGGCAGGGCGCCTTCGTCGGGGTGGGCGTCGCCCTCGTGCTGACGCTGTTTGCTTATAGCAAGAGCCTCGTGCACCCCATCTTCTACCTGCCCGTCTCGGTGCTGACCTGCATCATCGTCGGCTACTCCGCCAGCCTGCTGTTCCCCGCGCCCACCCAATCGTTGCTCGGGTTGACCATCTACACGCCGCGCAAGCAGCCGGTGGCTGCCACGGGCGCGTGACCTGTCTTTTCGCATGAAAAAAACTTACCGAGCCGTCTTGGTCGGGACCGGGGGCATCGCCGATGCCCACGTCCGCGCCGTTGAATACACGCAGGGCCGTGTCGAGCTCGTCGCCGCGTGCGACATCGACGAAAAGCGCGCCAACGCCTTCCGCGCGAAGTTCAATCTGCCCCGCGCCCACACCGACTACGCCACCATGCTCCGCGAGGAGAAGCCCGACATCGTGCTCGTGGCCGCGCCCCCGGGCCTGCACGCGTCGATGAGTATCGCCGCCATGGAAGTCGGCGCCTGGGTGCTGTGCGAAAAGCCGCTCTGCGCGTCGCTGGCCGAGTTTGACCAGATCGAGGCCGCGGAGAAACGCACCGGCTGTCACACCTCAAGCGTGTTCCAGATGCGTTTCGCGTCGTCCAACACCCACGTGCGCGGCCTGCTCCAGGCCGGCAAGTTTGGCCGGCCCCTGGTCGCCGTGTGCAATACCCTGTGGTATCGCGACGTGCCCTATTACTCCGTGCCGTGGCGCGGCAAGTGGAAGACCGAGCTCGGCGGCCCGACCATGAGCCAAGGCATCCACACCATGGACCACCTGCTTCACCTCCTCGGTGACTGGACCGAGGTCAAGGCCGTGGCCGAGACGCTCTACCACCAGATCGAGGTGGAGGACGTGTCGATGGCCTTGGTGAGATTCGCCAACGGCGCCCGCGCCTCCATCATCAACAGCACCCTTTGCCCGCGTCAGGAAACCTACCTGCGCCTCGACTGCGAGCACGCCACCGTCGAGCTCACCCACCTTTACGCCTACAAGCGCGAGAATTGGAAGATGACCCCCGCCACCCCGGAGGTCGGCGCCACGCTGCAACCCGCGTGGGAAGCCTTTCCGAACGACGTCGGCTCGATCCACGGCGCGCAGCTGGCCGCGATGGCCGACGACATTGACCACGGCCGCACGCCGCTCACCAGCGGCGCCGAGGCCCGCCGCACGCTCGAGTTCCTCGCCGCGCTCTACAAGTCCGCCTTCACCAACACCACGGTGACGCGCGGCAGCATCCAGCCCGGCGACCCGTTTTACGAGGTCATGCACGGCCACCAGTCGCCGCGCCGCGAAAAGAAATAAAACCTTTACGTTTGGTGGTGCAGTGCATGCTGCACCGGTCGGGAGGACCACCATGCAACCTGTAGCCAATCCGCTCGAGCAGCGGGATCTCTTGCGTTATCTCTGGGCCGCGCGCCACCGCTTCTGGGGCGGCGTCGGTCTGGCCATGCTGCGCAGCGTCGCCATCGCGCCGTGCACGCTGATCATCCAGCGCATCATCGACCGGCCCATGGAGCCGGCCAGCATCCCCGCAATCCTGCAGCTAAGCGGCTGGTTCATCCTCTGCCTGGTCTTTCACTACATCTTTTCCGTCTGGGGCGCCCGCTCCATCGCCAAGAGCATGGCGCAGCTCATGGTCGAGATGCGCAGCCGCATCTTCTACCGCCTGCAGTTCCTCACCTTCAGCTATCTCGACGGCCAAAAAAGCGGACGCCTGCTCTCCAAATACGCCTTCGACACCCAGAAGGTCGAGGGGCTGCTCTACCTCGTGCTGAATCAGCTCCTGCCCAATCTCATCATGGGCGCCTGCATCATCGGCATTCTCGCTTGGATGAACTGGTTCCTCCTCCTGGTTCTTTTTCTCACCATCCCGATCTACGCAACCGCCAAGGCCTTCTTCTTCGGCAAGATCAAGCGCGTGAACAACGAGAACCGCCTGGCGCAGGAAAAACTCACCGGCACCGCCTCCGAATACATTTCCGCGCTGCGACTCGTGCGCAGCTTCGGCGAGGAAGACCAAGCCGAGCGGGCGCTTGATCACAGCAGCCAGACCTTTGCCACGAGCCGGGTCTCCCAATCCTACGTCAACTCCCTCTTCGGCACCTACGTGCACGTGGGCATGCAGACGCTCTCGCTCATCGTCATCGCCGGCGGCGCGGTCATGGCGATTCACGGCCAGATCTCCACCGGCACGCTCTTCGCATTCATGGCCGGACTTGGCTACATCCTCGGCCCGGTCCACATGCTCATCGGCATGAGCGAACCCTACTTTGCCGCGCAGGAGGGTTACACCAGTATCAAGGAGCTCATCGATTCCCGCTACGTCGAAGCTTGGCACGGCCAACGCACGGAGGAGCGCATCCGGGGTGACATCGTTTACGAAAACGTCTCGTTTCACTACCCGACCGCGCCGGAAAAAACCGTCATCAATCAACTCAATCTCTCCATCAAGCACGGTGAACACGTCGCCTTCGTCGGTCCATCCGGCTCCGGCAAGAGCACCCTCGCCAACCTCCTGCTTGGCCTCTACGCGCCCACGGAAGGCCGCATTCTGATCGACGGCGTGCCGCAGTCCGAGTGGCACATGCGCTGGATGCGCCGCCAGATGGCCGTCGTCATGCAGGACAGCATTTTGCTCTCCGGCTCGGTCATGGATAACATTCGCTTCGCCCGCCCCGGTGCCACGGAGGAGGAAGTGCGCCACGCCGCCCGCCTCGCCAATGCCGAGGAGTTCATTCTCAAGATGCCCGAAGGCTACAACACCGCCGTCGGTGAACGCGGCGTCTCCCTCTCTGGCGGCCAACGCCAGCGCATCGCCATCGCCCGTTCCATCCTGCGCAATCCGCCGGTGCTGATCCTCGACGAAGCCACCTCCGCCCTCGACTACGAGAGCGAGCGCCTCATCCAGGAGGCCATCGACCGCCTCTCGGAGGGCCGCACGGTCATCACCATCGCCCACCGCCTGAGCACCATCAAGAACGCTGACCGCATCGTGGTGCTGCGCGGCGGCGTGATCGTCGAGCAGGGCAATTTCAAGAAACTCAGCGCCCGCAAGGGCGTCTTTGCGGAGCTCATCGCCGCGCAGTCCGCCGGATCCGAATTTCTCGACGGGGAAGGGGCTTGAACCCCCCGCGCGCGGCGGCGAAGCTGGACGTCACCATTTCCTTCCCAACCCGACCCCACCGATGAAACGCTTCCTGCTTGCCCTTGCCTTGCTCGCCCCGGCCGCCGCTCCGGCCCAAAGTTCCTTCCCCGGCATCGAGTCCATCATGTCGCTGGACGAGTTCCACAAGGCCGGTCTCGACGGCCTCAGCCCCGCCCAGCTGTCCGTGTTGAACGATGCCATCAAGCGCCACCTCGACGGCGCCGTGAAGACCGAGGTCGCCAAGCAGGCCGACGACATCCGCAAGACCGCCGCCGAAGAGGAGCGCCGCTCCATTCTGGCCCGCTTCGGTCTGCCGGTGATTTCCTTTGAACAAGAGTGGAAGACCGACCCGGCCCTCGAGGCCACCGTGACCAACTGGGTCGGCGGCAACAGCTTCAAGCTCGACAATGGCCAGGTCTGGGAGGGCATCGAGCCAATTACTTACGAGCTCAAGGGGAAATCGATCCGGATCCTCCCGCGGCCGAACGGGCAGTTCGCCCTCGAGGTCGACGGCAAGAACACGACCATCCGCATCCACCGCGTGAAGTGACCCCGCCGCCGCGTTCCGTCCGTTTGTAACGTAATACGTTACAAACGGCGGCGGGCCGACAACGCTGATTCTGGTTCATGCTTTCGCTCCGCAACGCCGCACTGGAGGTTGATCTGCTTGATCCGGCCGATCCGGTCGACCGCCGGCGGCTGGGCACGCGTTACTGCTGGGGCGGCTACATCTGGCAGGTGAGCGATCCCACCATCGGCCCGCTGCTCGCGGGTCCGGAGTGGCCGGTCGACAAACCCACGCCCTTCAACGGCCAGGGGCTGCCCGAATCTTTCCGTCACGCCGAGTTCGGCACGGGCCGGCCGCTGATCATCGAGGACCGGCGCGGCTTCATCATCGGGATCGGCGACGTCGGCCTGAACATGGCCGGTGTGCTCGACGTGCTCGCCCCCGCCCCATGGTCGGTGACCACCAGCCACGGCGCGATCGAATTCTGCACGGAGCAAAGCGGCAACGGCTACGCCTGCCAGCTCACGCGGCGCGTCGCCCTCTCCGGCCGCACGCTAACGTCCTCCACGCGCCTGGCTAACCTCGGTGAACGTCCGCTCCCGCTGCACTGGTTCGCGCATCCCTTCTTCGCCCTCGATGATCGCCTGATTACCTGCGGACTGCCGGCAACCTGGGGCATGGACGACAACGTCGGCTACGAGTGCGACGACGCACACCGGCTGACCTTCAAGCGCCGCTTTCAGCACCGCGACGACGGACACTTCGAGCAACTCAAGATCGGCGCCGGCACACCACTGCGCGCGGAACTCTCGCACCCGCAGCTCACCGGCATCGTTCTCAGCACGGATTTCGTGCCGGACAGCTGCCCGGTCTGGGGCAACAGCAACACCTGGTCGATCGAGCCCTACCTCGCGACCGACCTCTCGCCGGGCACGGACCGCGCGTGGACGCTGACCTACGCGTTCGGCGCGGCCCGGTAGCCGCTACTTCGCAGCGTCGCCGGTCTTTTCCGCCTTTTCCTTCGGCGGCTCCAGGGCCGCCTTGAAAATCCCCTGCAGCCAGCCGCCCTCGGCGTCGGGCAACTCCCGCCGCACGAGCATGCCCTCGTAGTAGTCGCGCACCAGCGAATCTTGTTTGATCAAGCTGCCCAGGGACCAGACCACGGTTTGAAGAATGATACCTTTGTAGACATCGGGGGGAATTGGCTGCGGCTTGGTGGCCTGCTGCCGGTAGGTTTCAAAGGCCGATCGGTAAGGATGGTATTTGAGCAAATCGACCAACTCGCGCACCGGCCCATAGGCACCGCTCGCAAAAAACGGCCCCACCACACGTCGAGTTGCGCTCTGTTGGTCGGATCGGCCGCCGGCACCGGCCAAACGGTGCCGCGAAATGACTCCACCTGCGCGCGCAATCCGGCGGGCAGCGTCGCCGCAAACTCCGCATCGTCCCGACACGCGTAGGCCAGCAGCCCCGCCAAGCGGCGCTGAGTTTCCGGCGCTTCGTCGGGAATGTCCGCGATCAAATGCGGCAACAGCCACGGATTGTCACGCAGCACCTGTTCAAAGAAGCCCAGCAAGGGACCTTGCGCGGACAACTCCGGCTGCTCTCCCATCCACGGCGGATGCTCGGTCAAATCACGGAGATAGGCCATCAGCTGCTGCGGACGCGGATTGAAATGGTAGGCCATCATCCAACCTTGCGCGCCTTTGCCCTCCGGCAGCGCCTCGGCGAGGTGCGAGGCATCCACTTCGAGCACCACCTCGTCTCGCGCGCTGACTCCCCCGATGCGGTCTTGGGCCTCCACGGTCAGGCGCCATTTGCCCATCGGATCGCCTTCGTCGATCGACATCACGGCCACATCCTGCGCCTTGGCGAGCAGGTCCCACCCCATCTTCGCACCGGTCGGCACCAGCACGAGGTTGTCCTGTTCGTAACCCACAGAGCCGTCGGGTCGAAACAGTCTGACCGAAAAATTCACCCTTGAGGTGCCTTCGCCGTCGGCCGCGAAATTCGTCGCCAACACATGCAGGTGCACCGGCTGAGCAGGCGCGAGCTTCGTGGCCACGGCAATGCGGGGCTGGCGGCCGGTCGGCGTCCGATTCCAAATGTCGTCAAAATGATACTGGATCGTCGGCAGGACCTTGATCCGAAAGCCCCGCTCTTGCTCCGCGGTCAGACGGCCGAGGGCGGCAAGGCCCAGCAACACGAACAGGAGTTTTTTCTTGGGATCGTGGCGCCGGCATTGGTGCCGCAGATGGCCCCCACTCAACTGTCCCGGCACCATCCGGGCAATCCCGCATTCAGGGGGCGGCGACGGCCGTCGTCAGCGCACCAACTCGATTCCGCCCGGGACTTCGCGCAAGCGGCGGAAACGGGCGCGTTCATGGCCGGGCCGGTTGGGCGAATGCAGGAGTAGGCTGAGCTGGTCGTCGAAGGTGCGAAAGGTCATGGCGTGGCCGCTGTCGGCCAACGGGAAAGGTTCAGGGGACTGCACCCATGGTCCGGCAATGTCACCGCCGGCACTGCGGGCGACACCGGTCAAGTAACCGCCCTTGCCGAAACTCGACCAGATCAGCAGCAAGGTGCCATCCGCGTTCCGGTGGAACCAAGGGGCGTCGGTCACTCGGTAGCCTTCGCCGAGTTCGCTCTTTTGCGACAGACTCCACGGAGCCTCGCTGGCCCGAAACAGCAGGTGGGTTTCACCGGCAGTGCGTTTGAGATCGGGGCCGAGCCGGATGGCATGCATCTCGCCATTGCGCGTCTGCACCCACTCGCGGCAGAAGACGAGCCAGGGTTGTCCGGCGGAATCCACGAAGAGCGTCGCACACGTCGCCAGCCACCCGAGCGGTGTAAGGGGGCCGTCGGAATGCAGGACAAAGGGCCCGTCCGGCGAATCCGAAACAAAGATGCTGCTGTAGCGCGCCCGCGGCTTCAGCACCGACACCCCGTGGCCGAAGGTCGCCAGGAGATACCAGCGGCCGTGATAGTGAAACACCTTGGGGGCCCAGAAAAAATCGGCTTCCTGCGGACCGGTGATGCGCGACAGCACCGGATGCGGTTCGCTCCAGGTTTTCAGGTCGCGGCTCGAGCGCACGGAAAATCCATGCGGCGCATCCCGTGGTCCGCCGTAACCCGTCGTGCCATAGAGGCGATAGATTCCCTCCGTCGGATCAGCGACAATATAGGGGGCGCGGATTTGAATGTCTGCCAAGGTGGGCATGCCGTTCCTCCGGTCTAAGCGCAGGTTCCCGGCCAAAGGCAAGCCCGCGCCAGCATCGCGGGTCAAATGTGACATGGGCGCGGTTTACTTGCCGTCGCTCGCCGGCTCATCCTCGTCGGCAAACGGCCAGATGCCGGAGTGCTTCAGGCGGTCGACCAGCTTGGCGTCGCGGAAGAGCGCAATCGCGCCGGCTTCGTCGAGCCGGGTCGCGTTGAGGCCCTCGACGTTGGCCAGGTAATAGGTCAGCGCGGCGATGGTGGCGGTGGACTCCGCGACCATCACCGGGTCGATCTTGTCGAAGGTATCGCCGAAATCGTGGTAGTAGCGCACCGCGTCCGGATCGATGTAGGCCCCGAACGTGATCGCGCGGATGCCCGCCAGTTGATACGGCGTGTGGTCGCTGCCAAACCAGTTCACGTTGTCGATGCCCTTCTCGAGCTTGCGCTCGCCGAGCGTGGCGTCAAAGGCCTGCAGCACCGGCACGAGGTCCGCAAAGCCCAGGGCATTGAGCGATTTCGGGAAGCCGACCATGTCGAGGTTGACCATGGCGGTGATCGGACGGTCGAGGATCGTCGGCACATGCATACGCGAGCCCCAGAGGCCCTGCTCCTCGCCGTTGAACCAGACGAGTTCCACCGTGCGCAGGTTCTCGCGCGCGTGTTGTTGGAGCAGTTTCGCGATGCCGAAGAGCTGGGCGATGCCTAGACCGTTGTCGATCGCGCCCTGGCCGAGATCCCACGAGTCGAAGTGTCCGCCGACGATGACGGTGTCTGCGGTCTTGCCGGGGAAAGTCGCCACGATGTTGGCGGTGTCGATTTCCTTGCAGTAGGAGCGCGTGTGCAACCGCAGGCGCACCGGCAGGCCGCGCGCCAGCGAGCGTTGCATCCATTTCCCCTCCTCCTGCGTCACGCAGTAGACGGGGACGGAGATCGGTTCGCCTTGGAACGAGCCGGTGCGACAAAGCAGCTGGCCGCCATTGACGCGGCAGGTGCGAATGAGCGCCTTGAGGCCAAGGCCCTCGGCATACTCGTTGTAGCCGCCGCGGCGCTGGAGGGCGTTGGGCGCGAGCAGGCCGATCTTGCCGGCGGCGTCGAGACCCTCGAGTGCCTTCTCCGAGCCGTCGCCCAGGTAAACCACGTCGGCCTCAAAGGGCTCGTGCGGCTGGACGTAGCTCAAGGTGACGGCGCGCAGCTTGCGTTGAATCGGCGCGACCATGACGGCCTTGTCCTCGAGGCGCACCCAACCGGGCATCTTGTAAGTCTGCAGCCGGGCATCGACCCCCATGGCCTGCAGCTGATGCAGCGTGTCGAGGAGCGCGGCCTGATTGGCGGGTGAGCCGGTGAGCCGACCGCCATGGTCATCGCACAAATGGCCGAGAAATTCGTAGGCCGAGTTGTGAGCGAGCGCGTCCGCCACGATGGCGTCCTGCACTTCTTGCACGGGCTGGGCGGCCAGCGGCGCGGCCAGCGAGAGGATGAGGAGCAGCTTTTTCATGATTCGCGAATCCACACCCGCATCTCGCCCTCGCCGCGGTTGTTCCACAGGCAGTAGGGGACGGCCTTGAGCCGCGCGGGTTTCACCGCCGGTTCGGCGGCGGAATAAAGGGCGCTGTCGGCCGCCTCCTGGCGTTCGCCGTCCGCCGTAATCACCACTGCGCCGCCGACTTGTTCGGCTTCAAACTTGGCGGTGAGCTGGGCCGACCTCGGCAAGCGCAGGGAACCGAGGTGCGCTCCGTTGTCCGCCTCCTCGAGGCAATACACCATCGGGCCGCGCTGCAGCGCGGTGCAACCGAGCGCATGCACGACCTGCGGATGGGCGCGAACGCGCTGCACCGGCATCGGGAAATCGAGTTCGACGACGTCACCCGCCTGCCACTCGCGTGCGAGGGGGAGATAGCCGGTTTGCGCCGCGGCAAGGTCGACGGACGTGCCGTTGACCTTCACGGTCGGGCTCGTGCACCAACCCGGCAAACGCAGGCGGAGCGTGAACTTCGCCGCCACGGCCGGATCGACCGTCACCTTGACGCGGCCGTCCCACGGGTAATCGGTGGCGACCGCGAGCTTGAGCTTGGCGCCGGCCACATCGGCCTCGACGGTGCAGTCGGTGTAGAGGTGCAACGCCACGCCGTCAGCTTGGACGGAGTGCGTGTAGTAGGCGAGCGACGCCAGCGTGCGCGCGATATTGGGCGGGCAGCAGGCGCAGCCGAACCACGGCACGCGCGAGGTTTTGACGTAGTGCTGGTCGAAGCGGCGCTTCGCCTCGGCCGGGCGCACCTCGAGCGGGTTGACGTAGAAGAACGTCTTGCCGTCGAGCGCCATGCCGGCGAGCACGTTGTTAAGCAGCGTGCGCTCCATCGCGTCGGCGAACTCACCACGCAGCTCAAGGTCGAGCATGCGACGGGCAAAGAACACAAGGCCGATGCCGGCGCAGCTTTCGGCGTAGGCGCGGTCGTTGGGCAGGTCGTAGCGCAGCGAGAACTGCTCGCCGTTCCACTCCGAGCCGATCGCGCCGGTGACGTAGGTGTGATAGTCGCACAGGTTGCGCCACACGGTTTCACAGGCGGCGCGCAGCGAGGCGTCGCCCGTTTCGCGCGCGAGGTCGGCCATGGCGCAGAGTTGATACATGGCGCGCACGGAGTGACCGATCGGGTCGGCCTCCTCACGCACTCCCTTGCCAGCTTGCAGGTAAGTCCAGCGGTGCAGGTAAAAGTAAACCGGCAGCTTCGCACGACCGAGACGCTTGGCCTCGGCCTCGTAGTAGTTGGGCTCTGCGCCGCGCTGGTTGATGAAGTAGGCGGCCTGCTGCACGTAGCGCAGCTCGCCGGTGACGCGCGCGAGCTTGATGAGCGCGAGTTCGACTTCCTGGTGGCCCGGGTAGCCATTGATCTGGCCCTCGCCCAGGCCGAAGACGCGGCAGATCATGTCGGCGAGCTTGCAGACGACCTCGAGCAACGTGCGCTTGCCCGTGGCCTCGAAATGGGCGACGCCGGCCTCGATGAAGTGGCCGGCGATGTAGAGCTCGTGCCACTCGAAGAGGTTGGTCCAACGCTGGTCGGGCGCGGTCAGCTGCACGTAGGTGTCGAGGTAGCCGTCCGGTTGCTGGGCCTTGGCGATGGTCGCGATGATGCCGTCGAGATCCGCCTCCAGCTTGGCGTCCGGGTGCGTAGCGAGGCGGTAGCACGCGGCCTCAATCCACTTGGCGAGGTCGGAGTCCTGAAACCAGAGCCCGTAGAATTCGCCCGCCTTTTCGCCCGCGGCCACTTGGAAGTTGTGCACGGTGCCGCTGCGTTCGGCGCCGGGCACGCGGTCGTTCAACGCCTCCCACTGGTAGGGAATGACGACGTCGCGCACGAGGCGCGCGCGGTCGGCGAGGAAGCCGCGTTCGAAGCGGACCTTGGGCAGGGCGTTGCAGGTGGGGGTGGCCATGGACGAAGCGAGGCGAGACTACTCAGCGGGCGGTGACGGTGTCGGCGATGGTCAGCGTGTTGAAATCGAGCACGCGCTGCAGGCGGCCGTGGGTGATGGTGAGCTTGCGTCCGCCCACCTCGGCGTTGAGGTGCGTGCCGCCGAAGAGTTTCCACTGGCTGTAGTCGATCTTCTCGCCGTCCACGATCGGCGTCTCTCCGTAGGTGAACTCGAGCTGCTTGCCGCGGAGGCTGGTGAACTTGACCGTGGGCACGGGCTGGAGGCTGAATTCCAACGGCAGGGCCTTGATGGCGGCTTGGAACGCGGCGAAGTCCTTGAACTCGTCGGCACTGGCGGCCTGCACGATGGTGCCGTTCTGGTTGTGCGGGCTCGCGAGGATCTTGCTGCCGGTGTCGTCGCGCTCGTAGGCGTAACCAGCATCGTGCGGCACTTGCCGGAAGTTCAGGTGCGGCTCCCACGCATAAGGTGCGAGCGGACGATAGGCGAGGAAAGCATTGCCGCCGCGGGCGAAGATCCAGCCGGATTCGTCCTCAGTCACGTCCTTGAGGTCCTTCGAGAAGAAGCCGTTGACGCGCTCGAAGCGGGTGCCGGCCGGGATGTTGTAGAGGGCGATGACGGTGTCGTGATTCTGGAAGACCTTTTCGTAGGGCGAGGTGCCGACAATCTTGTCGGGCGAATCGTAGGAAGGCTTGCCCTCGCGATAGATCGCCCGGGGCATCGGCTCCGGATAGGTCGCGAACTGGGTCTGCAGGCTCTTGCCCGAGGAGAAGGCCTGCACGGAGAAGAGCGTGGGGAACTTGCCGCGCGGATCGTCTTCACGCCAGGTCACATCCCAGACATGCCCCTGAATGGTGTCGGACACGCGCCCTTGGTGCGAACCGACGGCATAATCACGCCGCAGGTATTGGACCTTGTAGATCACCGGCATGTGTTCGTCTTCGTAACGCCACATGCGGCGGGTGCGGGCGCGGTCGTGTTGGTAAATGTCCTCGGTGCGATCGACCGCGATGCGGTAGATGACCTCTGGCACTTCATAATCATGCGCGATGGCCGCGAAGTAATTGCCCCAGCCACCGTAACCCTTGGTCGGAGGTGTGTTCTCAAACAGAATCCACGAGAAGAAAGAGGCCAGTGAGTTCCAGCGTTCCGTGACGGAAGTGTCGTCGGTGCGGGAATTGGGCCCGCGCAGGACTCCTTCCAGCGTCACGTTGGCGAGCTCGGCAAAGAGCCAGTCGAGCATCATGTGGCCGCGCTGCCGCATGGCCGGGTCCTTGGCAAAGCTGTTGAGCATCGCCATGGGGATGGCGTATTCGCCGATGTAGTGCGTGGGGTTGTATTCGCCCTGCCCGATCGTGGTGGTGAGATTCATCCAGTCGAGCAGCCACCCCTTTAATTCGGCGAGGTTTTCCTGGGAGCTCTTGCCGTTGCACCACGATTCGGCGGGTTCGTCCGGGTAGAGTTCGACCATCAGGTAGAACGCGACGTGATACATCACCCAGTGGTTTTCCGTGTCGCCACGGAGCTGGCGGGTCGTGCGCCACGCCTCGCGGATCGAAGCGCGCGCTTCGGGCGAAAGCTTGTCTTGGCCGACCAGGGCCACCATGGCGGAGGGGAACATCCAGAACGGGCCGGTGCCGGGATCCTGCATCAACTCAATGACGCGCCGGTTGCAGTCCTCGATCTGTTCACCCCGCACGAGGAGCATGCAGATGGTCGCCATGTCCAGCGTCTCGGGTTTCGAAACCCCGATGCGCCAGTCGAGCACTTCATTGATGCGGGCGGTGTAGGCCGCGCGCCGCGCCGCGGCCGTCTGCAATACTTCACGCGACGGCACGGGGCCTTCGAAAGCGGGTTGGGCCTGCAGCACCGGGGCTGCAACCAGGGCGAAAATCAATCCGGCAAGGAGAGTCTTTTTGTTCATGAGGAGAGTCCGGTTAGCGGTTGGCCACAGGCACGGCGATGAAGCGGGTCACCAGCGAGCCCTCGAGCACATCGGCCTGCCAGGTGCGGCCGAAATCATCGGAGTAATAGAGATTTTCCATGTAGAGGCTGGCGTAGAGCCGGCCGTTGTTGGGGTTGATGCCAACGCGCCAGGCCCGCGGGTTTTCCGGCAGGCCGGCATTGCGCGGTGTCCAGGTCTTGCCGTTGTCCTCGCTGACCAGCACACCGTAGGTCCAGCCGCCGATGACGATGCGACGGGCGTCGGTCGGATCGAAGGCGACGCTGTAGTGACCATGCGCGAACGGCACCCCTTTGAGCTGGGTCCACGTGAGCCCGCGGTCGCGGGAAATCCACGCGCCGTCCTCATCCGTCACCGCGATCCACTCCTTCGGGTCGTGCGGCGATTGCTGGATGTCGTTGACCTGCGCTTGGGCGGAGAGGACCTGCCGCCAGTTGCGGCCGGCGTCGTCGGTGAGATAAACGCCCGAGGCACAGGCGGCGAAAACGCGGCCGGCGGTCGTGCGATCGATTTCGATGGCCTCGGTGAATTTGCCGCGCGCGGGCAGGCCGTGGTCACGACGCTGCACGGTCATGCCCCGGTCATTAGTGAAGCCCACGCCGTCGGTGATGGCGAAGTAAACGTCGTCGGGCGAATTCGGGTCGATGGCGACGTCGCGCCCTTCGGTCATGTCCCAGCTGTTGGCCATGCGTCCGGTGGCGCTGCCCTCAAGCGGCGCCCACAGGCCGTTGAGCGCGGAGGTGTAATAGACCGACGGATCCCGCGGGTCAAAGGCCGCGCCGGTGATGGTCGAGTCGTTGTAGCCGAAGTGGCGCCATTCGCCGGCGTCGTTGAGCCGGAACAGGCCGTTGGTCGTGACGATCTTCGAGCCGATCACGTAGCCCTTGTTGACGTTGGCGCAGATGACGAAGTCATACTGCGGCGCCGCGCCGGCGACCGGCGCAATGGCCAGCAACCCGAGCAGCACGGGGATGAGTTTTAGTTTTGCCATGATAAATCCATCGTTCCGGCGTTGCGGTGAATCGCCGCGGGCGTCATGACCGCAAGGCGATGAAAATGATTTTCTCCCTGCTCGCCGCCGCTTTCGCGCTGTCGGCTTCGCTCCACGCCGAAACCGCCGCGACCCCCGCGAATCGCCTCGCGGCGCTGGGCATCGAGCTGCCGGCGGTGCCGGCGGCGATCGCCAACTACGTGCCGGCCGTGCGCTCGGGCAACCTGGTGTTTCTCGCCGGCCAGATCGCCAAGGGGCCGGATGGGAAGTTCATCGCGGGCAAGGTCGGCGACACCATGACCGAGGCTGAAGCCATGGCGGCAGCCCGCCAGTGCGGCGTGCAGCTGCTGGCCGTGCTGCAGGCGGAAATCGGCGACCTCGCCAAGGTAAAGCGCGTCGTGCGCGTGGCCGGCTACGTCAACGCCACAGCGGACTTCCCCCGCCAGTCGTTCATCGTCAACGGTTGCTCGGACCTGCTGGTCGAGGTCTTCGGTGATGCCGGGCGTCACGCCCGGGCAGCCGTCGGCGTCGCCTCGCTCCCCGCCGGCGCGCCGGTGGAAGTCGAGATGATCGTCGAGGTCGAGGACTGACATGACGCTCAGGCGGCGGTGACGACGTCGTGCACTGCCGCGACGAGGCGCTCGACCTCGTCCGCAGTGTTGAACAGGTGGGTGGAGACGCGCACGGCGTCCAGCCCCTGCTCGCTAACGGGACGGCACCGGAACTGGTGATCTTTCCAGAGCCGGCCAAAAATCTCGGAGTAGCCGAGCTTGGGGGTGCGGAACGTGGTCATGGACGCGCGCAGCTCCGGGACAGCCGGCGTGAGCACCTCGATGGTGGGAATGCGCTCCAAGCCGGCGCGGAGCGCCTCGGCGAGCTCGCGCCCGTGGCGGGCGATTCGCCCACGGCCGACGGCCTCGTGAAACTGCACCGCGGCGGCGATGCCCGCGACGCTGGCCGCGCTGCGCGTGGCGTATTCGTGGCGCGTGGCGTTGTCGACGTAGCCCATCGTGCCGTCACCGGGCAGGATTTCCGGCAGCGGGCCGGTGTAGGAACCGGCGCTGATGGGCAGCACCTCGGCGTTGCGCTCCTTGCGGATGAAAAGGATGCCGGTTTCGTGCGGCGCGCCCAGCCACTTGTGGCCGCTGGTAGCGTAGGAGTCGCATCCGATGGCGCGGAGATCGAAGGGGAACATGCCGGCGGATTGCGCGCCGTCGATGTGGAACCAGAGGCCGTGCTCGTGCGCGAGTTTGGCGATCTCCGCGGCCGGCAGCACGATGCCCGTGGGCGCGGTGACGTGGCTGATTTGAATGACCTTGGTGCGCGGCGTGATGAGCTCGCGGATGCGCTCCAGGTTGCCCTCGACACTGGTCGGATCGGGCGTGAACAGGCGGGAAACGACGCCGCGACGCGTGCGCTGGTTATACCAGGGACCGGATCCGCCGGGATGCGCGTGGTCTTCGAAAATAACCTCGTCGCCCTCCTCCAGCGCGAGACCGCCGGCGATGATGGAGTTGCCCTCGGTGGCGTTGCGCGTGAAGCAGACCTCGGATTCGTCGGCGCCGAAGAAGCCGGCCACCACCGGGCGGTGATGATGAAAGGTGTCGTGCCCGCTGTCCGACTTGAACTGGTGCGCATGCACCTCGGCGATGAACGTCTCAATCACCGGGTTCGCCGCCGGGCCGAGGCCGCCCGTGTTGAAGTAGTGCAGCGCGGGATCGAGCGGATACTGCGCGCGCACCGCCTGCCAATAGGCCGCATCACCCACAGCGCTGTAGTCCGGCAACGCGGCCGCGACGGCCGGCGTGTTCGCAGAACGGCCATGCAGGTTGACGCCACCGAGGGCGCCAATTGTGCCCAGGCCCAGGCCGCGGAGAAACGTCTTCCGGTTCATGGTCATGTGCAGGAGAAGGTCAGCGAATGGTCGACCACGAGATCCACGCCGGCTGCGACCTCCAGGTCCTCGTCAGCCTGGATCGGGAACGCCGCGAGGGGATAGTTGCGCCGCATGAACCACTGCAACGGGCCGGTGTGATTGGCGAAGCGGATGACGACGCGGTTCAGTGTGGTGTCGAACTGGCCGTGCCACTCCATCCAGTCAGCAACGGCACCGTGCACTTGATCAACGCCTTCGCGGCCCCCATCAGCGGCTACCTTGATGGCTGGGTCGAGGTGATCATCGAGCAGTTCGCGCGCGCCGCGGAATTGCAGGCCGCAGTAATGCGAACCCTTGAGCCCGCCGCGCGAGCTGGGGTTGCCCAGCGAAAGCGCCCGGCCACTCACATTTGTCAACTTGCCGCGCCAGTGCATGGTCCAGGACTTGGCGGCGACATCGACCTTGATGGTGATGGTCCGCTCTTCGCGAAACAGAACTTCATCCAGGCGTTTCCATTCAAGCGAGTGTTCCAACACCGCGGTGTCGCCAGCGGCTTCGAGCCGCCGCCACGCCTGGTGCAATTGTGCACCGTGATCGTCACGCCACTTGTAGCCGTCCTTCAAACAGGTCGGGCCGCCCCAGAAATTGGCACCGGAGACGTTGTTTAGCGTGAAGCTGAGCGCATGGTGCCAAGGATGATCGTTCGGCCGGAAATTGGTGAGCGTGTCACCGGCGAGCGATTTCACCGGATGGAAATACGGCTTCGGGGATTCCTTGGCCTCGACCGCGGAGCGGTAAACGTAATGGCAGAGAAGCAGGTCGCCGCAGTGCAGCGACACGGCCTCGTCCGCATGTTGCTCAAGTCGAAGCGTGCTCATGCCAGGGAAAAGGTTTCGGAGAACTTGCCGCCGTCAAACCGGCGCGTCGATCCGTCGGGCGCGGTGACGGTGGTGCTGACGCCCCCGGGCACGGTGGCCTCGAGCGTAAACTTTCCCGCCTCGGCGCGCCAGGCCACCTCGACGAGGCCGCGCGGCGTGCACAGGCTGCCGGCGGCGTGGGTAAGGCCGGCGAGATGTGGCGTGATGGCGATCGCCTCGAAGCCCGGTTTCGCCGGCGTGATGCCGAGGATGCGTTGCTGGAACTCGAGGATCGGGTGCGCCGACCACGCGTGGCACATGGAGCGCCAGTAGCTGTTTTCCTCCACAAAGGTGGAGAGGCCGTAGCTGATCGATTCGTGCCACGGGCCGAGATGCTCGGAAATGTTGCCGTAGCGACCGGCCTTGGCCATGGCGGTGAAGCCGAAGTGCAGCCAGAAGAACGAGCCCGGCGCGAGTTTCTCGTCGTAAGGGAAACGCGCGAAAATGCGGTCGCACTGCGCAGGGCCGGCAATGCCGGCGACGATCGCCCAGGCGTTGCCGTATTGGCTGACCTCCGGGCCGCCGGGGCGATCAAAGTAGAGGCCTTCGCTCTCGGACCAGAACTGCGCGTGCGCCACCGGGCGCAGGCGGGCGGCCTCGTCGCGCAGGGCCTGGGACTCGGCGGAGAGACCGAGCTCGCCGCTCATCCACGCCAGCTCGTCGAGCGCGTTGATGTATTGAGCCGAATGAATGCAGGTCGCGCCGTCATCAGCGCCGGGGACCACGCCGCGCGGCCACCACGGACACCAGTCGGTCATGTTCCAATAGGGCAGCTTGAACGGCAGGCCGTCGGCATTGGTGTGCCGGCGATACCAGTCGAGCACGGCGCGCATGCCGGGTTGCAGGTCGGCGAGCGTGGCGCGGTCGGCGGTGACGAGGTAATAGTCCTTCACGGCCGTGATCCAGTGGATGCTCCACGCGGGCAACACCTGCAGGAGGCGTGAGGGATAACGCGCGGTGGTGAGGCCGTCGGTGATGCGCGACCAGTCGAAATGATAAAGCGCCTGGCGCGTGAGCTGGCAGTCGCCGGTGGTGAGCATGCCGAGCTTCGACGTGATCATCGTGTCGCCGGCATACTGCATCTGCTCGTAGTGCGGGCAGTCCTCGAAGGTCTCGTGCGAGCACATGCGCATCGTGTGCAGGCCGACTTCCCAGATTTTTTCCAGCGCCGGATCGGAGCAACGGAAGGTCGCCTTGACGTGATACGGGTAGGCGGTGAAGCGGTGTTTAACCGCGCGCAGCGTCAGTGGCTTCGCGCCAACGGTGATTCGCAGGCCGATGAATTGGAACGCGCGCCAGTGCAGCGGCTCGATCACTTCGTCGCGGCCGGAGAGTTCGAAAATGTCGCACCAACCGGTCACCTCGCCGCGGCGATCAAAGGTCCAACCGCGGCTTTCGTCGGCAAAGTGCGACGCGAGATTCGCGAGCGACTGCTGTTTGCCGATCATTTTCGCGCCCGGTGTTTTCCACGCGAGGCGCAGAACCTCGGCGTAGGTGAGCCGCACGGTGCTGCCGGCGCCGCCGGACACCACGAGGTGCGGGAATGCCGTCGTCAGCTTCTGAAAATCGAGCACGAGATCGACCGTCGCGCCGGCGGGCAGCGTGAGCGGACGATCCTCAGAAAGCAGCGCCTGCCAGTCGGCGGACACGGCCGCGCCGCCGCTTTGGTAGGCATCGGGGAAGCGCGCCGGTTCGCCCTCCTCCAGCATCGGGATCATGCGCGGCATGAGGCCGTAGGGGCTGGCGGGATCGCGGCGATTTTCCTTCAGCTCGGCCTTGAAGAGCACGTGCGCCGCGGGCCACGCGGAGTCGTCAAAGTCCGCGGAATTCCAGCCCGTCGGCACCAAGGCGGCGTGCCGGTGCTCGAAGTAGCCGAGGTAGCCCTCGAAGGTCGTGTTCTCGTTCTGAAAATGATGGGCCTTGTCGACCGCGACCTTCCAACGGTCATCCGTGCGCAGATCTTCCGTCACGGCGCCGCTCAAATCCTGCAGGGCGCCCTCCAGCACGAATCCGCCGGTGTAGGTCATCACGGAGCACGGCGGGCCGAGCAAGGCCGGGCGATGCGCCACGCGCGACATGTCGAGCACGAGGGCGGCGAGGACATTCCGGCCGGCGCGCAAGTGACGCGTCAGGTCGAAGGTGTCGTAGAAGTGATGCGTGATGTCCCCTTTCGCCGGACCGCGCCCGATGAAGGTGCCATTGCAGTAAAACAGGTAGCGGCTGTCGGCCGACAACGCCACGCGCAGGTGCACTTGCGCCGGATCGGCGACCGTGAAGGTCCGCCGAAAATAACGCACCTGGTAATGCGAAGGCGTGGCCGCCTCGGGCGGCGGCGCGCTATGGGAGCCCTCGGCGGACCAGATCCACGAGGCGGAGTTGACGAATGGTTTTTCGGACACAGGAAAATACGGATGAAGTGCGCCGGCTCAGCGGCTGGCGGGCACGAAGACGAAGTCAAAACCGTAGGCGCCGTAGAGGCCGCCGTCCTGCCAGGCAAGGCCGAGATCATCAGAATAGAACGCGCCCTCTTCAAAGGTTGAAACCCAGAGGCGGCCCTTCACGTCGGGATCGAAGGTCAGCACAAACACATTCTTCACCGGCAGGCCGGCGGAACGGTCCGTCCAAGTGGCGCCACCGTCCGCGCTCACCCGCACCCCGGCACCCCAACCACCAACGGCAAGCCGGTCGGCATCGTGCGGGTCAATCGTCGCCGCGTAGAGATTCGCGGCGGCGGAACCGGGATCGGTTTGGCTCCACGAGCGGCCCGCGTCATGCGAAAGCCACGCGCCGCGGCCTTGGGTGCCAGCGAGGATGAGGTTCGGCTTGGTGACGCTTTGGACCATGCGCAGCGCCGTGGCCGGGGGAGAATCCGTGCGGGCCCAAGTCTTGGCGCCGTCGGTAGATTGGTAAATACCGTCCTCCGTGCCGAGCAACACGCGGCCAGGGGTCTGGGCGTCGGCCACGAGAGTCTGACCGTAGAGGAGATACAGGCCAGCTTGGGCGAGGGACCAGGTCGCGCCGCCATTCGTGCTGCGAAGGGGACCCCACGCGGTCGCGGCGTAGACTTCGTTGGCATTGCCCGGATTGAAGGCGAAGGCGCGGACGTCGATCACTTCCCAGCCGGTGGTGAGCCGCCAGGTCTTGCCGCCGTCGGTGGAACGCACGACGCCGTCCGCGCTCGCGATGAGGACGACCTGCCCGTCGCTCCCGGGTTGAAACGCGACCGACGTGATGCCGAGGACGCGCGGGCCGAAGTGCTCCCACTGCATCGTGCCGGCCGGCCGCACGTAGAGGCCGGAGTCGGCAGGAGTGGAGCTGTTCTTTTGCGCCTTGGTCATGGCAACCGCGGCGTAAAGGTCGTGGGCCGGCGCGCCGGCGGAGAGGCCGGTCGGAGTCAGGACGGCAAGGGAAAGGGCAAGGAGAGAGGCTTTCATCACGGGGTTACTCGACGGTCTGCTGCACGAGGGGGCGGTTGAAATCGAGCAGGAGGCTTTCGCCGCCGTGCTTGATCTCGAGTTTGCCACTGCCGCGTGCCTCGTGCGCGTAGGGACTGTCAAAGAGCGGCCAGGCATCGTAGTCGATCGCGTTGCCATTCACCGTCGGCGTGTCACCGTAGAGGACGCGGATCGTGTCGCCGTCCAGCGAGGTGAACTCCGCCGTCGGAACGGGCTCAGTCGAGAACGTCAGCGGCAGGGCGCGCACCGCGGCTTGGAATGCCGCGAAGGATTCGTAATCGCGCGTCGCGGCGACCTGAACGACGTAGCCATTTTGCAGCGCATCACTGACGAAGCAGCGGTGACCGCTGGCCCACTGGTCGGCATTGGTGCTGATCCAGCCGCCGGCGCCGCCGGCGAGCAGTCCGGTCCAGTCGACCGGTTTCCATTCGCCGGGCGCGAAGGGCCGGTAGGCAATGTAAACCGGGCCGCCCTGGGTAAAGATCCACCCCGACTCGTCCTCGACGGTGTTCACGAGATCGCGGGAGAAGAAGGTCGTGATGTGCGGGAAACGATTCCCGGCGGGCATGTCGTAGAGCGCGACCAGAGCGCGGCCTTCTTGAAAAACTTGCTCGTAAGGCGAACCGCTCGGGAGCTTGTCCTCGGAATCGTAGTCGGCCTTGGAACGCGCGATCAGGTCGGTGACGGTGTCCCAGTCGGCGCCGAAGAACATGGTGCCCTCAAACGGCGAGGAGTAGGGCTGGGTGCCGAAGAAGGTGTTGGCCGCCTCCAGCGTGGGCTTGCCCGTGCGCCAGGTGAGACTCCACGTCTGCTGCTGGATCGGTTGCAGCAACCCGCCCTGCGATGAACCGAGGACAAAATCGCGATCAACGTAGCTGTATTTGTAAACGGCGATGGTGCGCTTGTCGCCAACGGTGAACGACAGCGGGCCGGCGTTGCGCATGCGCCAGCGGGTGCGCTTGAGCTCGCGCTCGACGTAGGCGTGGTCGCGGTCACGGGCGATGCGCTCAAGGATCGGGGGCGGCACGTAGCCCGCCATCGCGAGCAGCGTGTTGCCAGGATCGGCGTTCGGCCGCTTGTCGCCGAAGCCAAACAGGAACCAGCCGATGCTGGAGCTGTTGGTCTGGCCCGGCGTCATGATCTGCTTGGGGTAAACCCGGCTGTGGGCGCCGCCATAATAACCGTCGACGTGCTCGATCAGGTAATCGTAGATCAGGTAGTCGAGCATCATGCGGGCCTTCTGCCGCATCTCCGGATCGTGTGCCCAACCGGCGAGCAGGGTCATCGGGATGGTGTATTCCTGGATGTAATTCGGGGAGTCGTATTCGCCCTGGCCGAAATTC
>JAPOIC010000250.1 GCA_029979145.1 Opitutaceae bacterium | reverse complement strand
TCCTGGTGCTCGGGGGGCTCGGGCTGCTGCTCGGCACCGCGGGGCCGGGCATCCTCGTGCTTCGCAACGTGAAGAACCTGTCCTACGAAGAGATCGCCGAAGTTCTCGGCATTTCCGTCGGGACCGTGAAGAGCCGGATTGCCCGCGCGCGCGAAAGCCTGCGCGATAAGCTCGGCGAAGATTTCCAAGCAAAATGACCCACACCAAGTTCATCGAACTCCTCAACCTCTACCTTGATCATGAGATCACGATGGAGGACGCCGCAGCCCTGGAGGCGGAAATTCAGCGCGACCCCAAGCGCCGGGAAGTTTATCGGCAGTATTGCGCCATCCACAAAGGCTGCGAGCAACTCGCCGGTGCCTTTGCCGACGACCGTTTGGACGAATCCCGCAAGGTGGCATCGTTTGCCGCCCCGCGTCAGACATTCATGGGCTGGACCACCGGGCTGGGAATGGCCGCCGCGGCCTGCGCGGCTTTCGCCCTTGTGTTCGTATCCAGGCAGGATGAAACAGCGGCGCCGACTCTGGCTGTTGCCGAGCCGGCCCTGGCGACGGCCCCGGCGAACAGCGTTTACTCCCTCGCGGAGCTGACCGCGCGCCCGGAGTTGCATTCGGTTTATACCCCGATTCTGGTGAACCTGTCCCGTCCAATGGCCAAAGAAACGCAGTCGGAACTCTATGCCTCTGCGAGCGGTGAAGCGTTTGACTGGATGGACCAAGTCAAGTTGGCGCCGGTGGAAAATGAAGAATTCTCGTTCCGCGTCCGTCCGGTAGTCGAGGAAGGGAATCGCACCTACCGCAGCCACCGGCCGTATGAAGGAAACGCCGAGATGACGGCGTTTCAGTTTCAGCGCTAACCCAGCGCTTTCTTAATGAGCGCCTCGGTGGTGGCGGTCGCCCCGAGCGCCCGCGCGGCCGCCCGCACCGCCTTGTCGGCGTCGGCCGGTTTGTAGCCTAAAGCGGAGAGCGCGAGCACCGCGTCGCTGATCGGACTCGAAGGTGCGGCATTGGCAGTCGGTTCGCCGGGCGCACCCGGTGCAACCACGAATCCCGTGCCACCGACTTTGCCCTTCAGCTCAACGACGAGTCGCTCGGCGGTCTTCTTGCCGATGCCCGGGCATTTGGAGAGCGTGGCGAAGTCGCCAGCGCTAATGGCAGTCTGCAGCGAGCCGAGCGGTAGTTTGCTCATGATCGTCAGCGCGACTTTTGGGCCCACGCCGCTGACTTGCTCGATCATCAAGCGGAAGAAATCTCGCTCGGCGACGGTGCTGAATCCATAGAGTGTCTGCGCGTCTTCGCGATATACGACCATGGTGTGAAGCTTCACCTCGCTGCCTGGATCCGGGAGTTTTTCCGCGGTGGTCACCGGGATATTCACCTCGTAGCCCAAGCCGCCGATTTCGATGACCGCGCGCAGCGGCGTGACGCTAGCGAGGTTGCCCTTGATCGAAGTGATCATTGGGCAGAGCCGATCCCGAGCACATCCTGCATGTTGTAAAGGCCCGGTGCCTTGCCGTGCACCCAAGCGGCGGCGCGGAGAGCGCCTCGGGCGAAAATCGCGCGGTCGCTGGCCTTGTGGGTCAGCTCAATGCGCTCACCCGGCGCTGCGAACATCACGGTGTGATCACCAACCACATCGCCACCGCGCAGCGAATGGATACCCACTTCCGCCTTGGTGCGTTCACCAGGCACGCCTTCGCGACCGTGCCGCAACGCGTCGGGTCCAAGCCTGCGCGCCTCAAGAATGATCTCAAGCAGACGGGCGGCGGTGCCGCTGGGGGCGTCCTTCTTAAAGCGATGATGCATCTCGACGACTTCCGCGTCGTAGTCATCGCTGAGCACTCGAGCGGCCTGCTGAGTCAGTGCATTCAGCAAATTCACACCGACGGAATAGTTGCCGGCCCACACGCACGGCACTTTCGCCGCCTCTTTGAGCAAGACGGCCCGGCGTTCGATCGAATGTCCGGTCGTGCCGATGATCAGCGGTTTTTTAAGCCGCACGGCATGGCCGATGACCTGAGCGGTCGTCTCGTGAAAACTAAAGTCGACGATGACGTCACCGTGCTCCAAGCCGGCCGCCAAATCGTCGCCCATGTCAATTTCGGCGGCGATGTTTAGACCGGCTTCTGCGGCGAGCCCCGCGATGGTGCGACCCATGCGGCCGCGTGCTCCGACAAGTGCGATGGAGAGGGCCATGGCGAGAGTCAGGCGTTGAGCGCCTTCATGGCGCGAAACAGGGCTAGCCGATTCTCTGGGGCCGCCGGACACAGGGGCAGGCGCACTTCCGGCGAACGAATGAGGCCGGACTTGTGCAGCGCCAGCTTAACCGGCACGGGGTTGGGCTCGTTGAACAGCGCTTTGAAGACCGGGTAGAGCCGGCGATGCATGGCCGAGGCTTGCGCGAACCGACCATTACGGGCGGCGGCGACGAGCTGGCTGACCTCGCGCACGTAGAGATTGGAAGCCACGCTGATCACGCCCTCGGCGCCGGCGCCGATAAAGGGCAGGGTGAGGGCGTCGTCGCCACTCAGCACCGTAATGTCTGCGCCCAGGGCCTGCTTCAATTGGTCGACCCGATCCACGGAGCCGCCGGCCTCCTTGATGCAGCAGACGTGAGCATACTTGGCGCGCAGTCGGGCCACGACGCCGACGCTGATCTCGATGCCGCAGCGGCCGGGAATTGAGTAGAGCACAATGGGCCGGTCGGTCGCCTCGGCGATCGCGGAGAAATGCAGAAACAGGCCTTCCTGGCTCGGCTTGTTGTAATAGGGCGCGACCACCAGCATGCCGTCGACCTTGGCGGCGTGCGCGAGCTTGGTCAGTTCCACGGCCTCGCGCGTCGAGTTGGATCCGGTGCCGGCGACGACCGGCACACGACCGTGCGCCTGCTCAACCGTGGCCCGCACCACGTCCATGTGTTCATCATGGCTCAAGGTCGGTGATTCACCGGTCGTGCCGACGGGCACAAGGCCGTCAATGCCGCCTTTGATCTGGAAATCCACGAGCTTCCGCAGGTCGTCGAAGGCGACCTGCTGCTTCTTGAACGGAGTGACTAACGCCGTCAGGGTGCCGGTAAGCGGGGAGTTTTTCATGGCTGGTCTGGAGGCAATGAGGCCTTGCTGAACACACCAGGGGCATTTAGGGAT
>JAPOIC010000201.1 GCA_029979145.1 Opitutaceae bacterium | reverse complement strand
CTATGCGCTCACCGACGAGCTTACCCTCGGCACGAACCTCAGGTACACCTCGGGCCGCGCTCTCAACAAGCTCGGCTGGTACAACGACCCGGTGGTCGGCACCGCCTATGGTGCTGATTACTACAAGGTGTCCCGTGGCGCTGCTGGTCGCATGGACTGGGTGTTCGAGAACAATGTGAGCCTCCGCTACCGTCCGCTCTGGGCTCAGAAGAAGTTGTCGCTACAACTCGACGTCTTCAACGTGCTGAACCTCCAAACGGTCATCGAGCGTGTTGAGACTGCTGAGATCTCCCTCGCCGGCACTCGGAGCACGACCTACCTCCTGCCGACCGCTTGGCAGGCCCCGCGCCGCATGCAGCTCAGCGCCAGCTACGACTTCTAAGAAGTCCTAGCCCGCATAACTCATTCGCCAAAGGCGGCCGGTCAATCCGGCCGCCTTTTTCTTTGTGCCTACGAACAAAATACCAACGGCACGATCTGCTCCTTCCCTAATTGGGGCCATCCAGACGTCGGCTTCTGCCCAAGAATGCGCCAGTTCTGCCAGCCCTTGGCAGCAAGTGCCTTCACCCCGTTCGAGATCTGCACCCCGGACAGCTTGACCTTGCCGACTCCGCCAATCCGAAAACGAATCGTCGGGATTTGGTCAAAGGGTCCCGTGAGTGCCACCCAGTGTTGAGTCCGCTCGGTGCCTTGCGGTTTTGCGCCGCGGGATTGAAACGCGATGGTGTGGCAGGATTTTACGGTTTGCCAGCCGCCAGCCGTCAACTGTTCGACGGCGACGTGTTGAACGGCGGGGGCGTGATTCCAGACCACATAGCTCATCATCCAAGTGCCGCTAACGGGACTGGGGGTAAAGGTTCGCTCCGGATTCCGGCGGACGCTGGCCAGCCATTTCCGCCATGATTGCAACTCCCGACGATCCGCGGCGATGAGGAGCAGGTTTGGCGCTGAGGTGTTGGAGCCGCGGGTGGCCCGCCACATGCGCCGCGCCGCCCCTGCGCCGGCCTTTAGATCGGCCGCGAAACTTTGGGCGTGGCCGGCGAGGGCGTTGAGGACCACTTTGATCTCAGCCGGCTTTCCGCTCATCGATTTCCGCAGCGCCAGCACACCGGCCCGGGCCGTGCGCACGAATACATCGCGTGCGGCCAGGTAGCGCCGATAACGCAACGAGTCGGCCAAAGGCTCCGGCCAGCTCTTCGCCTGCTTCACGGCCCGATCAAAAAATTGTCGCTCGGCCCGATAGGTGCGCAGCGAAGTCGGTCCGGAGGCCAGAGCCCACGCCTTGTTGATTTCCCAGCGGGCGTAACCGGTGAAGGCGTGACGGTCGGAGCCCAGCAACTGGCGAGCAATGGAGTTGCCCGGCTTATTGCCAAATACGCGATGCAGGCCTGCGCGGAGTTTGCCTTCGCGTGATCGGTTGTTCGGTTTGAGCCAAAGTTCGGCCACCGCGGCGTCCACCAGGGTGGTAGTCTCCATCGCCAACCGGTTGGGTTCCCACGAAGTCATGAGGAAGCCGGCGGCGCCGACCTCACGGCAGCGTCGCCACCAAGATTCGGCGTTGGCGAGACGGTCGGAAAAATGCGGAAGCGGCTCGTGTCGGAAGGCGCCGTTCATCGGGCAGCCCCAGTATTCGATCCCGTGGCGCTGCAGCGGGGTGGCGAGGTCGACCTCCGCAAAATTCTGAAGTTCGACGCGAGGGTGCCGTTTGAATGGATAGTAATACCAATCGTAGGCGATCAGGTCGCGCGGCAGCTGCGGAATGGCCTCAGGCAGGAAATAAAGCATGTCGGCCCAAATGCCCATGCGCAGGTCCATGCCTGCGGTCAGGCCGCGCAGGCGGTGCACGTAGCGGGCGAAATGACCGCCCAATCCGATGCGTTTCACCTCGCGTCGGCTGAGCGGGTGTTTGCCGAGGTGAAACGACTCATCGAGTCCGACATGCACTTTCCCGGCCGTGCAAAAAGGCGCCATGTCGCGCAGCAATTTTTCGGCGACCTCGAGCGTGCGGGGATGCAGGGGGCAGACCTGCCCGGTCGCCTGGGGTGAGCCGTCGGGTTGACGGAGTTCGTTCAGGTCGCGCAGCTCCGGAACCTGGATGAGATACTGCGTGTGGCCGAGGAGATTGACGATGGGCACCACGTTGATTCCCACGCGGGTAGCATCATCGACTAGCTGCGCCAGTTGGCGGTAGCTGTAGGCGTCACTGCGAGCGACTCCGGGGAGGCTTGGGTAGGTGACGGCGTCCTCGAGATGGAGATAGAGTTCCTGATAACCCCAGTCGGCATAGCGTGGCAGTTGGGCCCGCAGCCAGCTCAACCGTTCCACTTGGCGGGCAAGATCCCACTGGAATGCGCGAATGGGTAGGGTGGCGGCCGGCATGGAAGCAAGGGCTTGAGAGCGATCGCGTGGCGGTATTACGGTCGGCGGCGTGGACGTGCACATCCGCCAGATTTTTATTTCTCCCGGGCATAACTACTTTGGCCATCATGGCCAGCCTGCCGGCGATGAGCCGACGGTCAGTGTGGATGTAATTTCGTGCGTGGCCGGTCGCGGTATCGAGGGTGACCGATTTCTCGACTTCAAGCCGGACTATGCTGGCCAGATCACGTTTTTCTCGTGGGAGGTGTTCGAGGAGGCCAAACGGCGTTTTGCGCGCCCGGCTCTCTCGGGCGGCGCGTTTCGCCGCAACGTGCTCGTGGCCGGCGTCGACCTGACCGAGTGGGAAGGACGAAAGTTTTCGCTGCAGGGCGTGGAGTTCGAAGGCGCCGGCGAAGCCAAGCCTTGCTACTGGATGAACCAAGCCGTGGCGCCCGGCGCCGAGGAGTGGCTCCGCGGCCACGGCGGCCTGCGCGCGCGGATCATTCGCGGCGGCACGCTGCGGGTGGGGCCGGCGGAGCTCGAACTCAGCCGCGCTTCTGCTGGAGCATCTGCTCCAGCTTGACGATGTCGGCGGAGAACGCGCGGATACCTTCCGCCGTCTTCTCCGTCGCCATGGCGTCTTCGTTTAGCGCAAACCGGAACGACTTTTCGTCGAAGCTCACCTGCTTGAGGTCAGCCTTGGCCGCAGCCTTTGCGTCGAGCTTGAGCGCGACCGGATCGGTCGAGGCCTGCAGTTCGCCGAGGAGCGCGGGCGAGATCGTGAGCAGATCGCAGCCGGCCAGTTCGAGGATTTCGCCGGTGTTGCGAAAGCTGGCGCCCATGACTTCGGTGGCGTAACCGAATTTCTTGTAATAGGTGTAGATCTCGGTGACGGACTGAACCCCTGGATCCTCGGCGCCGGCATAATCTTTGCCCGTGCTCTTCTTATACCAGTCGAGGATACGGCCCACGAAGGGGGAGATCAGTTGCACCTTGGCCTCAGCGCAGGCCACCGCTTGGGCAAACGAGAACAACAAGGTCAGGTTGCAGTGAATGCCTTCCTTTTCGAGGACCTCGGCGGCCTTGATGCCCTCCCAAGTGGAGGCAATCTTGATGAGGATGCGGTCGCGGGAGACGCCGGCCTGCTCGTAAAGCCCGATGATCTCGTGGGCCTTGGCGATCGTGCCTTCGGTGTCGAAGGACAGGCGGGCGTCGACTTCGGTCGAGACGCGGCCCGGGACGATTTTCAGGATTTCCTGACCGAAGAGGACCAGCAATTGGTCGATGGTCACACTGAGCGATGCATCCTTGCAGGTGTCCTGCAGGGCCTTATCGACGAGCCAGGCGTATTCGGACATGCCGGCGGCCTTCAAGATGAGGCTCGGGTTCGTGGTGGCGTCCTGCGGAGCGTATTTCTTCATGCTCCCGAAGTCGCCGGTGTCGGCGACCACCTTGGTGAATTGCTTCAGTTGATCGAGTTGGGTCGTGGCCATGATTTCTTAAGGGAAGGGATTGAGTCGGCTATTTCAAGGGACGCGCGGACAAATAGTGTCTTAGCCAGGCGATTCCGCCGACTTCGTCTTGGAATTGACCGTCAAGCTGCGCCTCGAACGCGGCGTCGAGCATGAGTTTGAAATCCGGACCTGGTTGGCGCCCAAGCGAGAGCAAGTGACGGCCGTGCATGAGCGGTTGCGGAGCGGCTTCCTGCAGGGCGAGCGCGCGGGCCTTGGTGCCGAGCTCGTCAATCCGGGCGAGCGTCTCGGGCGAGTGCAACGGCGGCCGGGCGGCGGGGGGGGGGGGCCTGGCCCACAGGGGGGGGTCAATCCTTGGCGGGGGGGGGGTG
>JAPOIC010000080.1 GCA_029979145.1 Opitutaceae bacterium | reverse complement strand
GGGTAGTAGCGAAAACGGGCACATGGTCAGTGCCTTGATACCTTTTGCCAAAATGCAGGACTAAAGCTGCATTATATGGATAAATAGCATGCTTTATGTTGCTTTTAAGCGTCATAGTGCAGCTTTTGCTATGCATGAAAAAGATGGCTAAGATTGTCCGCGACGGCCTCGACGCCCGCCTGCCCCTACTCCGAGGTGCCCAATCGGCGGCCATGCGACCGACTCGTGGCTGGCTGCGCGCCGTGAGAGAAGCCATTGGCGCCAAGCAAGAGGATATCGCCCGCAAAATGGGTGTGAAGCGGCAATCCTACGCCCGATTGGAAGCCACGGAGACACGCGGTGGGGTCAGCCTGACTTCGCTGCAGAACGCAGCCAACGCACTGGACTGCGAGGTTGTCTATTATTTCATGCCCCGCCCCAGCGTAGCCTCAACCTATGCCGAGCTGGCCGGCCGGCACGACCCGAAGCTCCGACACTTGCGGGCCAGCGAACACTCAATGGCGCTGGAAGACTAGGCCGTGGGCGATCTGCCAACCCGTCAGTAAGTGATCTTTTCCCCACACGAGACCACGAAACGCCCCTCACCGAGGAGGAGAGGCTTGAGCTTATTCCCAGCCTAAGCACCCGGGCCGAATTGAACGCCGCGGAGCGCACCAATATCCTCGAAGCCCGAATCTGGGCCATGCGCAAACGAACCCTGAAGCGGGAGGATTTGCTGACAGACGGATTTGGCCGCGATCTTCATCGCCGCATGTTTGATGCGGTCTGGCGATGGGCCGGCCGCTATCGCACTTCCGAGCGCAATCTCGGCTGGGAGGTCCAGCGCTTGACCGAGGGTGTTCACAACGCCTTCGCCGATGCCTCGGCTTGGCTGCACTATGACACCTACCCGTTGCCCGAAGTGGCCGTGCGCCTGCACCACCAGCTGGTCAGGATCCATCCCTGGCCGAACGGCAACGGCCGGCATGCACGCCTGATGGCCGATGTGCTCGCCACGACGCGCGGTGGGCGGGACCTCACTTGGGGGGCGAGGCTGGATCTCGTCACCCCGGGCACAGCGCGCCAACACTATATCAATGCCATCCGCGCGGCCGATGACGGTGACCTGACGCCCCTGCTGGCGTTTGCCCAAAGTTGAACGCCTCGTCCTTACGGTTCCCGCCGAAGGCTGGAGCCCCTGCCGCAAAAGCCCGGGCTCTGTAACAGTTTTGCCCCGTCGCAGCATCTAGGAAGGAGAGTCCGCTTGTTCCCCCACCGCCTCTCCCCGCCATGAAATCCGCCCTGCCGCTCGTCCTGTCGACGCTCTCGGGCCTTGTGCTCGCCGGTTGCGCTGTGCCTCTCACCTTCACGGAACGCATCGAGGCCAAGTCCGCCGCCTACGCCGCCCTGGACGATGAGCAAAAGGAACTGGTCGAGGCCGGCGGCATCGCCACCGGCTACACCTCGGACCAAGTCTTCATCGCCTACGGCAAGCCGTCAAAGGTCCAGCAACGCGACACGGAAGACGGCCCGATCATCATCTGGACCTACACGCGATTTTACCCGACCACCGCCGTGGCCGAAACCTGGAAGGTCTCGCGCCTCACGCCGACGACCATGCGCGTGCTCTTTTATCAGGACCGCGTGTTCGAAGTCGCCTTGGAGCGCGTCGCCCAGCAACGCATCAGCGATCCTTACGCCGAAAACGACATGGCCGGCCAGCAGACCATCACCGACCCAAGCGGCGGTTCGTTCGGCGGCACCCCGCCCGCCTCGACGCGACCGGACTAAGGCAGGATTGATGTAGGGCGGGGTTTCCATACCCCGCCTTTCCGTTTCCCGACCGGCGGGGTTCGGAAACCCCGCCCTACATCCGCGTAATCCGCGGAGAAAAACGCCCGCCTATTCTTTCACGCCGTCATTCGCCGCGACCCACGCGTCGTAGTTTGCGCGGGTCATGAAACGCAGCGAGGCCGAGTTGATGCAGTAGCGGCGGCCTTTTTTGCGCGGCACGTCGTCGAACACGTGGCCGAGGTGGCTGCCGCAGACGGTGCAGTGCACTTCGTCGCGAATCATGCCGAGGCTGTAATCGCGTTCCACGCCGACGAACGAACGCTCGATCGGCTGGTAGAAACTCGGCCAGCCCGTGCCGCTGTCGAACTTCGTGGTGCTGTCGAACAGCGGCGTCTCGCAGCCGACGCAGAAATACACGCCGTCGTCATGCTTGTCCCAAAAGGCGTTGCGGAACGGCGGCTCGGTCCCCTGCTCGCGGGCCACGTGGTATTGCAGCGGGCTCAGGCGCGCGCGCCACTCGGCGTCGGTGCGCTGCACCTTGGCTTTGCTCATGTCGATGACGACGTTGGAGGGCAGGCCGCAGGCGGAAATCTCACCGGGCTTGCACTCCAGCGCGTCCTTGGCGGGGGCGTTGGCATTGTCTTTCATGACGGCGGAAGCGGGGACACAGGCCGCCAGCACGGAAACGATCAGGGCGGCGGCGCAAATCGGGGCTTTCATGCGGGTTAGAGTAACCGCGTTTCCAAATTATTCCACCCGGACCGGCAACGAGCCGTCGCCAAACTCGGCCGCGAGCTTTCGGCCGGATTTCAAGCCCGCCTTGCGCGTCACCGGCCGGCCAGCCTCGTCGCGCATGATCGTGAACCCGCGCTGCAGCACCGACTCCGGGCTGACCGATTGCAGGCGCTTCCACAGCGAAAGCAGCTTTTGCGACTCCTGGCGGATCCGCAATTCAGGCGACAACCGCGTCAGATTGCTGCGCGCCGTCGCCAATTGATGCCGGCGTTCCTGCACGGTCGACCGCAGGCTCGCGGCCAGGCGGTTGGCCAGATCGTCCAATCGTAGGAAGCCCTGTTCCACTTGCGCCGACGGACTTAGCAGCCGCAACCGGCTTTGCAGGTGTTCCAAGTCCCGCCGCGCGCCGGCCACCGCGTCACGCACGCCGAAATCCAAGTTTTCGCGCGCCTGTTTCACCCGGTCCAAGGCCGCCACGAAATGACTGGAGATCAGCTCCGCCGCCGCGCTCGGCGTCTCCGCGCGCAGGTCCGCGGCAAAGTCGCAGAGCGTGAAATCGATTTCGTGTCCCACCGCCGAGATCACCGGCACGGGACAAGCCGCCACCGCCCGCACCAGCGGTTCCTCGTTGAACGCCCACAGGTCCTCGAGGCTGCCGCCACCGCGCCCGACCACGATGAGGTCAAAGATTCCCAACGTCGCAGCGGTTTCCAGCATCGCCACCATCTCCGCCGCCGCGCCCTCTCCCTGCACCTTGGCCGGCAGCACCACCACCCGGCCGCGCCACTCGCGGCGCGTGAGGATGCGCAAAAAGTCCTGCACCGCCGCTCCGGTCGGCGACGTGATGAAACCCACCACCCCCGGCATTGGTGGAATCGGGCGTTTCCGCTCTGGCGCGAACAATCCCTCCGCCGCGAGCTTCTGTTTCAATGCCTCGAACTCCTGCTGCAGCCGGCCGACTCCGTCTTCGATCACCGCGCGCACGATCAGCTGATACTGCCCGCGCGGCTCGTAGACGCTGATCTCGCCGTAGACCAGCACCTGCAGGCCGTCACGCAGCTTCAACGTCTGTCGCGCGGCGTCGCCGCGAAACATCACGCCCGAAACCTGCGCCTCGCTGTCCTTGAGCGAAAAGTAAACGTGCCCGCTGGCCTGCTGGCGCAGGTTCGACACCTCGCCGCGCACCCAGCCGGGGCGGATATTGGTTTCCAGCAGTGTCTTCACGCGGCGCGTGAAGGCGCCGACGGACTCTACGCGGTCGCCGGCCTCACCAAGCGGTGGCTCCGCGCGCCGGCTCATGCGCCCACCTTCTCCTTGCGGCGCCGGTAATGCCGCCGCAACAGCTGCACGCCGACGGTCAGCGCCGCGAACAATCCGACCGCCACGAGCACCATCTTGCCCCGGCCCTGCATGAGCGCGTCACCGAACAGCACGAACGCGCAGGCATACAACGACGAGATTACCCACGAGATGAAGAAATACGTGCCAAAGGGAATCCCGGCCAATCCTAGCAGGTAACTTTGCAGCACATAGGGCGGCCCCGGCGTCACGCGCACCAGAATCACCATGCCGCGATGATCCGAGACCTTCACCTCCGGCAGCGTGTAACCCAGCCAGCTCATCAGCCGCGCCAGCCACGGACGCAGCGCATGCCGCGCGAGCCAGTAGGAGAGCGCAAGGTTCAGCGCGAGGCTCAGCCACACCAACAGCAGCACCATCGGCATGCCGAGCGTCGGCGCAAAGACCGGCCCCGCGGTGAGGGTAAAGACCGTGAGCGGACAACCCAGCGCCGGCAGCACGGCCATCAACGCGAAGAAGGTCACCGCGCCCATTTCCCGCACCTGCGTCAGTCCACGATCCACCAAACCGCGCAGATCGCCGCCATGACTGCGCCATAACCACCAGGCCACGGCCAAGCCCGCGAGGCCCAGGACTGCGAGGACGGCCAGCTTCATTCCGCGCCGATGATTCGGTTGCTCCATGCCCTTCAGCCTGCGCCAGCGCGCGAGCCACCGTCAAGGTCGCCTTGGCCACCGCGCCCGGCCGAAAAAGACTTCCGTTCAACCGCCGGCCATCTACCGTGTCCGCGCCGCGCATGAAGCTGTCCATCGTCATCCCCTGTTACAACGAAGCCCAGACGATCCGCCTCCTCGTCGACCGCGTGCGCGCCGCCCCGGTCGCCGACAAGGAAATCATTATCGTCGACGACTGCTCCCGCGACGGCACCCGCGACCTGCTCCGCACGCAGATCGCCCCGCTCGTCCACCAAGTGATCTACCACGAGGTCAACCAAGGCAAGGGCGCCGCCCTGCGCACGGGTTTCGCCGCCGCCACCGGCGACGTCGTCATCATCCAGGACGCCGACCTCGAATACGATCCCGCCGAATACCCCCGCCTGCTCAAGCCCATCGCGGACGGCAAGGCCGACGTCGTCTTCGGTTCGCGGTTCAGCGGCGGTGATGCCCATCGGGTCGTCTATTTCTGGCACATGGTGGGCAACAAATTTCTCACCCTCTGCTCGAACATGTGCACCAACCTGAACCTCACGGACATGGAAACCTGCTACAAGGTCTTCCGCCGCTCCGTGCTGGCGAAGATCACGGTCAATGAGGCCCGCTTCGGGTTTGAGCCGGAGATCACCTCCAAAGTCGCCAAGCTGCGCGTTCCCATCTACGAGGTTGGCATCAGCTACTACGGCCGCACCTACGAGGAAGGAAAGAAGATCGGCTGGCGCGACGGCTTCCGGGCGCTCTGGGCGATTTTCAAATACAACCTTTTACGCTGAGTGCACCGCCGCGCCCCGGAACGCGCTTTCCGTCCCGTCTACCCGCCCCTACTATTGCCCGCCGTGAACCCGCCCAAGGTCGCCCTCGTCATCCCCGCGTTCAATGAAACGCCCGTCCTGCCGGAGCTCTTCGCCCGCCTCGACGGCGTCTTCGCCGGTCGGCCCGATGTCGCGTGGTCCGTGATTCTGATTGATGACGGCAGCCGCGACGCCACCGCCGCAATGATCGCGGCCCAATGCGGCCGCGACCCGCGCTACCGGATGATCGGGCTCTCGCGCAACTTCGGCTTTCAGGCCGCGCTCATGGCCGGGTTGGAACACGCCGTGGAGTTCGACGCCGTCGTGACGATGGACGCCGACCTGCAGGATCCGCCCGAAGTCATTCCCCAATTGGTCGACGCCTGGCGCCAAGGCGCCAGCGTCGTGCTCGCCGTGCGCCGCTCGCGCGCCGAGTCCGGCCTGCGCCGTTTGGGCTTCGAGGTGTTTCACCGTGTGTTCGGCCGGTTGGTGGACGTCGCGATCGAGCGCAACACCGGCACATTCGGATTGCTGGATCGCGCCGCCGTCGCGGCGTTCAATCATTTGCCGGAGGCCCATCGCTTCTTTCCCGGCCTGCGCGCGTGGCTCGGGTTTCCCCGCACCGATGTGCTCTACGATCGCAAGGATCGCGCCGCCGGCCAACCCGGCCAGAGCATTGTCCGCCTCGTGCGCTATGCCCTCGACGGCCTGTTCAGTTTTTCGCGACTCCCACTGCGGCTGTTGACGCTGTGCGGCCTGTTCATCGCCGGGCTTGGATTCGCCGTCGGCCTGTTTTTCATCGTGCGACGTCTGATGGGCATTGAAATCGCGCAGGTCGGCTTCACCACGCTCGTGACGCTGGTGCTCTTCCTCGGCGGCGTGCAGCTCATCGGCATCGGCGTACTCGGCGAATACCTCGGCCGGGTCTACGACGAGGTGAAGCGCCGGCCCAACTACATCGTCCGGCAGCGCATCGGCTTTGAGTAAGGTCCACCTCAAGCTGGTCGGGGCGCTGCTCCTGCTGGCCGCGCTGGCGGCATGCGGCACTTGGCTGCTGTTCACGCAATACATGGTCTACGACGACGAGGGCTACGTCCTCTGGTCGCTGCACCGCTACTTCGCCGAGGGCGGACTCTATACCAATGTCTACAGTCAATACGGGCCGTTTCTCTACGTGCTCTACGACGGCCTGCGCCGGCTGCTGGGCCTCGACTTCGACAACACCACCGGCCGCTGGCTGACTTTGCTCTACTGGCTCGGCACGGCGGTGCTCGCCGGCACGTTCACCTGGCGGCAGACCCGCAGCGCCGTCGCCAGCGGCGGCGCGACCGTCCTGACCTTCGGCGTGCTGCTGGTTATGATCAGCGAGCCGATCCACCCGGGCGGCCTGCTTACCTTCCTTGCCGCCATCGGCGCGGTGGGTGGTGCGCTCGCCCTGGAGCAGGATCGGCGGCTTGGCTTCGCGCTGTTGGCCGGCGGCATCGGCGCCTGCATGCTGCTCACAAAGATTAATGTCGGCGTGTTCTTCCTCATCGCGGCGGGCAGCTGGCTGACCATCAACGCCACGCCGAGGGTCATCGGCCGCGCCGGCCTATGGTTGAGCGCGGTCGGCTCGCTGCTCGTGCCGCTGGCGTTGACGCAGCGCCTGTGGCCCACGCCGTGGGTCGCGATCTTCGCCGTGTGCTTCGCCGGCGCCGCACTCGGGCTCGTATTGCTGCTGCGCCAACAACGAACCCCGGCATTCGGCGGCTACGCCTGGCTCGGATTCGTCGGCGCCGCCGCGCTGACCGCGGAGACGATTCTGCTTCTCGCCTGGTTGCGCGGCACCGACCTCGCCACGCTTTGGCACGGCATCGCCATTGCACCGCTCCAGCAGCCTTCCGCCTACGCCCACGCCGTGGTCTGGCCACCGGGCATCGCCATCCTAGCGCTCGCCATGGCCCTGCTCGCCGGAATCACCGCGCGTCGCGACTGGCCGTGGCGGCCGCATTTGCTCGCCGGGCTGAAACTCGTCGCGGTGGTCGCGTTGATCGCCGTCACTCCGGGCGCCGTCAACAACTCGCTCACATTCTTCGCCTTCAAATTCGGTTTGCCGCTCGCCTGGCTGATGGCCGTGCCGCTGCAGGCCGGGGCGCGCTCGCCCAGTTTGCAGGCCCGCGCCTGGGTGGCGTGGGTCTTCGTCTGGCAATGCCTCCACGCCTACCCTGTCGCCGGCAGCCAGGTTGGTTGGGGCGCGGCGCTGGGCGTGGCCCTCGCGGTGTCCGGCGGCTACGAAGCGTCGCAGTTTTTTGCCGAGCGCGCCGGCAAGTGGCGCACCGCCGTCATCGGCTCGGGTGCCGCGGCGTGGCTGGCGGGCGCGGCTATCGTGCTCGGGACTTTTGGCTACGTGAGTCACCAGCGCTACACCCTCAGCGAGCCGCTGGGTTTGCACGGCGCGGAGAACCTGCGGCTGGCCGACGACATCACCGCCACTTACCGCATCCTCGACCGCAACGTCCGCCGGCATGGCGACCTGCTCTTCAGCCACCCGGGCATGTTCAGCCTCAATCTGTGGACCGAGCGCCCCACGCCCACCTCGGCCAACGTCACGCATTGGTTCTCGCTGCTTAATGAGGCGCAGCAACAGGCGATCATCGACCGGCTGGAGGCCGACCCGCGCGCCGTCGTCGTCGCGCAGAGCTACCTGATCAATTATCTCGTCCACAAAGGCTTCCCGCCCGCGGGCCCGTTGCAGCGCTACCTCGTGCGGAATTTCCACGCAGTCTTCCGCATCAACACCTTCGAGTTCTGGGTGCGCAACGGCCGCGACGTCGCCCCGCTCTCCATCGCTGCCCTCACCAACGACGGCCACCTTGAGCTCGTCACCATCGCCACCGGTGAGGTCGCCGCCGTGGAAATACGCGGACTCTTCGCGCCCTACGCCACCGTCGCCCGCTTCACGCCTACGTCCGACCGCAGCTGGACCCTCACGCCTCTGCAGGACGACAACTCAGTCGCCGGCGAGAGCATTGCCATCACCGCCCCGACCACGCTCACCG
>JAPOIC010000148.1 GCA_029979145.1 Opitutaceae bacterium | reverse complement strand
TGCCGTTGAAGACCGCCTTCAACTTGTCGTCGGCATTAATCTGGGTCTTAGCCTTCCTGTCCTGCAGGCCGTTCTTCTTGATGTAGGCCCACAGTTTCTTGGTGAGCTCCGTGCGAGGGAGGGGGGCCGAGCCGACGACAGCAGCGAGCTTGGCGTCAGGCGTGACCGGTTTCATGAACGCAGCGTTAGGTTTCCGAGCGGATTTTTTTGCCATAGTAATTTTTTAGTTAGGGTGCTTTCCTGTGAAAGCAACGCCTTTATAGAGGGAGACGGCCCCGTTTGCCTAGGAGAATTTTAGGGGAATCCCGAGGGGCCGGCCGGGCCGGTTCAGTCGTCGTCCGCCTCCATTTGCACGAACTGTTCGTAGAGTTCGGCATACTTGCCGCCGGCGGCAACGAGCGTTTCGTGCCGGCCGCGCTCGATGATCCGGCCCTGGTCGAGCACGAGCACGAGGTCCGCGTGGCGGATGGTGCTGAGGCGGTGGGCGACGATGAAACTCGTGCGGTCGCGCAACAACTCGACCAGCGCCTTCTGCAGTCGCTCCTCCGTCAGCGCATCAATTGAACTCGTGGCCTCGTCGAGAATGACCACGCGCGGATCCGCCAGCAGCGCGCGGGTGAAGCACACCAGCTGGCGCTGTCCGACGGACAGCGCGGTGCCGCGCTCGCCCACTTCGGTAAAGAGCCCGTTGGGCAGCGCCTCGAAGATATCCAGGCAATCCAGGCGCCGGGCCGCCCCGCGGATCTCGGCGTCGGTGGCATCGGGCCGGCCGAGCGCGATGTTTTCGCGCACGGTGCCGCTGAAGAGAAAGTTTTGCTGCTGCACCATGCCCATCTGGCGGTGCAGCGAGCGGCTGGTCAGGGTGCGGACTTCATGACCGTCAATCAGCAGCTCGCCGGCGGTGGGCAGGTAGAACTTGGAAACCAGATTAATGATCGAGCTCTTGCCGCTGCCCGTGTGGCCGACGAGCGCCACCGTCTGCCCGGGCTCCGCGGTGAACGTGATCTCGCGCAGCACAAGCTTGTCGGGCTGGTAGCCGAACGAAAGGTTGCGCAGCTCCACCCGCGCGCCGGTGCGTCCGCCGGTGGCGCGCGGGTCGGGCAGATCCTTGGCGTCTGCAGCCTCCTCCCAGTCCGGCTTGGCGTCGATCATCGAGAAGACGCGCTCGGCGCCCGCCATCGCAATCAGCGCCTGGTTGTATTGGTTGCCGAGCGTGAGAATGGGCGAGAAGAAGAAATTGGAGAGGAAGAAAACCTCGATGAGCGACTCGATTTCCATCTCGCCGTGGAAGACGCGCCAGCCGCCATACATGAGGAGGATGGAGACGAAGAACTGGCTGTTGAGCTCGAGGAGCGGCGTAAGCACGCCGGAGGTGCGCGCCAGCGCGAGGTTGTAGCGCGAGTGGTCGGCGAGCAGTGAGCGGAAGAAGCCGGCGTTGGTCTCCTGCCGCACGAAGCCCTGGGTCACGCGGATGCCGTTGACCGACTCGGCCAGGGTAGCGGTGACGCGGCTGAAGCTCTCCTGCGCCGCGCGCGTAAGCCGGCTGAGCTTGCCGCGGAAATGCCGGTTGATCGCCCACAGGATCGGCGCCATCGCCATCACCACGAGGAACAGCTCGAAGTCGCGGTGCATCATCACCAACGCGGTCACGATCATCTGGCCGCCCTGCACGATGCTCACGAAAAACACGTTTTGGATGCCGGCCCGCAGCGCTTCCACGTCGCTGGTCACGCGGCTGATGATGCGGCCGAGCTTCACGCGATTGAAAAAGCTCATCGGCTGCCGCTGCACCTTGGCAAAGATCTGCTCGCGCAGGCGGTTCACGACCGTCTCGCCGATCTCCAGCGCGAAACGCTGCCGCCAGCGCATCATCACTTCCGTCACCGTCGCCAGCGCGGCATAACCGAGCAGCGCCCACGGCAGGTCGTCGAGCCGGCCGTTGGCAATCGGGCCGGAGATGATCGAAGACGTCACGTAGACCAGCGCCGGCAGCTGGATCGCACGGATGATCGTGATGAACAACAGCCAGCACACCTTGCCCTTGATCGGCGCGGCATAGCTGAAAAGCCGGCGGATCAGGCTCCACTGCAAGGGACGGAACTGCGCCTCCTCCTCTTCCTCGCGGGATTTCTGGACGACCGTGATGTTGCGGTCCTTGACGGCGGTCTCGCGGGTCATGACGTCCCCTCCTTCCCGGCCTCGCCGAGGTCGGCGCCGTCGAGCAATTGCAGCTTGGCCACGCGCAGGTAGGGACCCGGCTGGCGCATGAGTTCCTCGTGCGTGCCCTGCTGGATGATACGACCACCTTCCATCACGATGACAAAGTCCGCCCGGCGCAGCGTGCTCAGGCGGTGGGCGACAATGAACGTGGTGCGGCCGGCGATGGCGCGGTCCAGCGCCTCGAAAATTTCGTGCTCCGTCTCGCTGTCGATCGCGGCCGTCGGGTCGTCGAGCAGTAGGATGGCCGGCTCCAGCAGCACCGCGCGCGCGATCGCGAGCCGCTGGCGCTGGCCGCCGGACAAGCTGTTGCCGCTCTCCCCCAGGACCGTCTCGTAACCCTGCGGCAGCTGCATGATGAAGTCGTGCGCCGCGGCGATCTTCGCCGCCTTCACCACCTGATCCATCGTGGCGTTGGGGTGGCCGAACGCGATGTTCGCGGCCACGGTGTTGGAGAAGAGAAAGCTTTCTTGGAAAACGAGACCGATGTTGCGCCGCAGGTCATCGACATGCAGGCGGCGCGCATCAATGCCGTCGATCAGCACGCTGCCGCGCACCGGGTCGTAGAAGCGCGGGATCAGGCTCATGAAGACGCTCTTGCCCGCACCGGTCGCGCCGAGAATGGCGACGCACTTGCCAGGCTCCACCGTCAGGCTGACGTCCTTCAGCACCGGCGTGATGCCGCTGTAGGAGAACGAGACGTTGTCGAACTGCACCGCACCCTTGAGGCGTTCCACCCGCAGCGCCTGCGGGCTGTTCTGCACCTCGATCGGCGCGTCGATGATTTCGAACATGCGCCGAGCGCCGATGAGCGACTGCTGCACGGTGTTCACCAAGTTGGCCACGCTGTTCACTTGGCCGGAGAACTGTTCGAGCAGGCCGGCGAACACCACCAGGCCGGCGCCGAGCGGGAGCTGATCGTTGATCACCAGCCAGCCGCCGTAGCCGAGCAGCACCAGCGTGTTGATGCGCGTCAGCATGCCGACCGCCGGTGTGAAAAGACTGACGCGATTGAAAATCGAATGCTGCTGCGTGAGCACGGCGTCGTTGGCCGCGTCAAACCGCGCCTTGTCCTCCCGTTCGCGGCCAAACCCTTTCGTCACCGCGATGCCTTGGATGCTCTCCGCCAGGGTCTGCACCATCTTTTCCACCAAGGTGCGGTTCTGCGCGTATTCCGGCTGGATGCGCCGGGAGAAAACCACGGACATGATCCAGAGCACCGGAGTCGTCGCGAGACAGGCGAGGGTCAGGCCCGGGCTCAAGTTGATCATATAGATCAGATAAACGGTCAGCGACACGACCATGATCACCACCTGGATCAGCACTTGGTCCACGAACATGCGCACCGCGCCGACGTCGCTGGTCACGCGCGTGATGATCGAGCCAGTGGTGTTGGCATCAAAGAAACGGAAGCTGAGCCGCTGGAGCTTGTCGTAGACCTCGCTGCGCAGATCGAGCACGAGCTTCTTGTGCACGAGGATGTTCACCGCCACCGCATAGGTGTAGTTCAAGATCGCGCGGCAGATGGCCAGGCCTAGGATCAGGCCGGCCAAGAGGCACAGCACCTGCATCGGCTCCCAGTGCAACGGCAGCTCAGGGCCGAATTTGAAGTGCGGTGCCGGCACCGCGGCCGTGCCATTGGCATTTGCGGGCGTGATCACATGGCGGATGTAATCAATGCCCACGCCGGTGAAGCTCAGGCCGAGGATGCCCATGGTCAGGAGCACCAGCTGGATGACGATCACCCAGATGCACTGCAGCCGGTAGCGCCACGCGAGTCCCAACAGCCGTCGGATCAGTTCCCCGTTTGAGGGAACCGCCGCGGCGGTGGTAGGCGGGGGTTCGGACATGACCCCGGCCAAATTAAAAAGCGGACCGGCGAATACACGTTTTTTTTGAAAAAATGTCCGCCGCTCCCCGCCTCAGAGCAAAGTGCCCCGCAAAACCACGAAGGCCACGCTGAAGTAGATGATGAGCCCGGTCACGTCGACCAGCGTCGCCACGAAGGGTGCGCTCGAAGTCGCCGGGTCGAGTCCGAGTCGCTTGAGAATCAGGGGGAACATCGAGCCCACCAGCGAGCCCCAGAGCACGATGCCGGCGAGAGCGCAGCCTACCGTAATACCCACGCGCACGGCGTGCTCGCCGTAAACAGGCGAGATCAACGACCACAGCGCGATGCGAAGGAAGCCAATGAGTCCGAGGATCACGCCCAGCGCCGCGCCCGCAACGAGCTCGCGCCGCATGACCTTCCACCACTCGCGCAGCTTGAACTCGCCCAGCGCCAGCGCGCGGATCACGAGCGTCGCCGCCTGCGAGCCGGCGTTACCACCGGCGCTGATCACGAGGGGGATGAACAGGGTCAGCACCACCGCCTTCGCTATTTCATCTTCAAAAAAAGCCATGGCCGTAGCGGTTAGCATCTCGCCGAGCAACAGCACCACCAGCCAGGTCGCGCGCTTGCGGATCATGTGGCGCAGCGGCGTCGTGGTGTAGGGCTCGTCGAAGGCCTCCGAACCACCGAGTTTCTGAATGTCCTCTGTGGCCTCCTCGTCGGCCACGTCGAGCATGTCGTCGACGGTCACGATGCCGATCAGCTTCTTGCCGTCGCCGACCACCGGCAGGGCCACGCGGTCAAACTTGCGGAACACCTCAAGCGCGGTCTCCCGGTCGTCGTTGGGCGAAAGCGCGGCATAGTTGCCGTCCATCAACTCGCGCACCGGGCGGTCCGGCGATCCCAGCAGAAACCGCCGCACGCGCACGTCGTCGATCAGCCGGCCGTGCTCGTCGACCACGTAGACGACGTTGAGCGTCTCGCGGTCGTAGCCGTTCTGCCGGATGTAATCGAGCGCCGCGCGCACGGTCCACTCCGAGCGCACCGCCACGAAGTCGAGCGTCATCATGCGGCCGACGCTGTGCTCGGGGTAAGCCAGCAAGGATTGCGCGACCTGGCGCTCCTCGGGATTGAGGAGGGAGAGCAACTGCATCGCGTGCTCGAGCGGCAGGTCGTCGAGGAACGCCGTGCGGTCGTCGGGCGGCAGAGCGTTGAGCAGCGCGGCCGACTGCTCCGGCGTCATGAGTTTCAACAACCGGTGCTGGGCCTCGAGCTCGAGGTAGGGAAAGGTCGCGGCGGCAAGGTCCCGCGACGTCATGCGGAAGAGCTGTGCGAGCCGCTCCACCGGCAGCTCGGCAATGTTCGGCGCCAGGTCAGCCGGCAGCCACCGGGAAAGCTTTTGTCTCAACCCGACCGCATCACGGGCCCGCAACAGGGCAATGATCTCGGCTTTGAGGTCCACGGTGGCTTCGGGCATCCTCGCAAGCTACGGGCGCCCCACGCGCACGCAATCCC
>JAPOIC010000253.1 GCA_029979145.1 Opitutaceae bacterium | reverse complement strand
GTTGTATTGGGAATTGAAATCGCCGCCGATGATGATGTCTGCGTTGGGATCTTCCTGCAGAATCTCGTCCAACCGCGCGCGCAGGGTGCGGGCGTTGGCCACGCGGGTCTTCTCCGTGTCGGGATTGCTGGCCCCGGACTTCCAGTGGTTGTTGAACAGGTAGAGCGGCGCGCCGTCGACATCGACCTTCACCTCAAGGATGGCGCGCGCGTCCAGCGTCGGGTGCGACACCGCGGAGATGACCGGAAAGCGCGTAAACGTGACGCATTTTTGCGCCAGGCCGCGATCACTGCCGGCGCCGCGGACGTTCTCGCCGCGAACAATCGTGTAGCCGGTGAGCCCGTGGTCCTCCATCGCCTTGAGCAGGAGCGCCTCGGCCGGCAGGTCGGCGACGTCGTCGTCGAACTTCGTCGTCAACATCTCACGGAGGGTCGTGCTTGCATAGCGCCGCAGGATCGCCGCGTAGTTCGGCACCGCCGCGGCGTTGGTTTGGTCCTGCTCGATCTCCTGAAAGAGAATCACGTCCGGGCCGCGGCCGTCCTCAAACTGGCTCACCACCTTTACGACGTTCTCCACCTTGGTCAGCACATGCCCCCGGCTGTAGCGCGCCGGCTGGTAGTCCTCGAACATCGCCTCCGCGTCGGCGTCGAAGAGGTTCTCGACGTTGTAGGTAAGGACGATGAACGGCCGGGCCGCCACCGGCAGCACCCACAGGAGACTCAGGACGGCGAGGCGAAGGATTCTCGGCATACCTGTTCTGTGCTTGGTTTGGCGTGGGGCGTAAAACGAAAAACCAAGGGGGGGCACCACCCCGCCCGCACTTGACCGGCCGCGGCCGGCGCACCCACCATCCGCCCATGCCCGCCCGCGCCCAGCCGCCCATTCTTGAGGTCCGCAACCTGTTCCTCCGGCGGGATCGCACGGTCATCTTGAACCAGGTCGACTGGCGCGTGAACCGCGGCGAAAACTGGGTGATCCTCGGCCCCAATGGCTCCGGCAAGACGTCCCTGCTCCGCAGCCTCACCGGCTACCTCGCGGCCACCGCGGGTGAAATTCATCTCCTCGGCGGCGAGTTCGGAAACTGCGACTGGCGCGCGCTGCGCGAACACATCGGCATCGTCACCACGTCTTTCGGCAGCCTGATTCCCGTCTGCGAAACCGCGCTCGACACCGTGATCAGCGGCAAATTCGCCATGCTCGACCTTTGGGTGCGCGTCACCACCGCCGAGCGCAAAGCGGCGCGCAAGCTCCTTGCCCTCGTCGGCGCGGCCTACGCGGAAAAGCGCGAGTGGCAGCACTTGTCGCAGGGCGAGCGCCAACGCGTGCTCATCGCCCGCGCGCTGATGGCGACGCCCCGCCTCCTGATTCTCGACGAGCCCTGCGCCGGCCTGGACCCCGTCGCGCGCCGGGACTTTCTCGCCATGGTCGAGCGAGTGGCCCGCCGCCGCGGCGGACCGGCCTTGGTGTTGGTCACCCATCATGTGGAGGAAATCACCCCGGCCTTCACCCACGCGCTGCTGTTGCGCGGCGGCGAAGTCGTCGCTGCCGGCCCGCGCGAGCGCACACTCACGTCGGCCCGGCTGTCCCGGACCTTCGGCACACCGGTGAAATTGCAACGCAAGCGCCGCGGCCTGCGTCTGAGCCTGCGCGGCTGACGCCGGCCTTACCGTCCGGTCGCGATCCGGCCCGCCAAGCGCACCACGTCGCCGGGATTGAGCACCAACGAGCCGCGCACGGCCCGCGCCGCCGTGTAGACCAGCTTGCCTTCGCGCACGAGGTCCACGGCCCGCCGAGCGACCTGCACCCGCGCCGCCGCCGCCGCGCCGCCGAGTGTCATTCCTTCCTGCCACGGCACGCGCACCACTGTGCCGGTCGCCACGTCCACAAAGGTCACCATGCCCGCCTGCGCCAGTGCCGCGAGCGTCTCGATGCTCGTGGCGGTGAGCGCGCCGCTGCTGGACAATGCACTGTTGGCCACGCGACCCGTGACTTTGACGGCGGTCGTGGCGGTTTCACCGGCGACAATCACCGTCGTGGCCGCCAGTTTGCCCGTGGTTTTCACCGCCTTGTAGGCCAGACAGCCCGAAGTCCCGACCAGCATCGCGGTCAAGACCAACCCCGGCAACAGGCGGCGCAACATGGGAACGTTATCGCTTTTGCTTAAACAGTTCGTCGAGGAACAGAGTCATGTGCGCCCAAGAGCGCTCGGCGGCCTCCGGTTGATACTTGATGCCGTCGAGGTGGTTCAGCGCCGCCAGTTTGTCGGCTTCCGGATTGGTGAAGGCGTGCTTCGCCCCGCGGTAAACGATGAATTGGTAGTCGATTTTCCCTTCCTCCAACGAAAGCAAAAACTGATCCACCTGCTCCTTCGGCACAAACGGATCATCACCGCCATGGCAGATCAAAAATTTGGCTTGGTTGCGCGCGGCCGCATCGGGCGAGGCCACGATTGGTCCGCCGTGAAAACTCACGATGCCGGCGAGCGGTGCCCCGCTGTAAGCCAGGGCCATCGCGGTTGATCCGCCAAAGCAAAAGCCGACGGCCGCCACCCGGGTCTCATCGACCAAACCGGTGCCCAACAATTGATCGAGCCCGGCCTGGGCGCGCTCGGCCATGCGCGGCTTGCCATAAAACAATCCGGCCCAAGCGCCCGCCTGCTTGGCTTCATGGGTCACTTTGCCCGCGCCAAACATATCGAGGGCAAACGCGACGTAACCTTCCGCGGCCAAACGCCGGGCCTGCGCGATGGCGTAGTCATTCAACCCCCACCACTCGTGGATCACCAACACCCCCGGCCGCGGACCGGCGGCGGTCAGGGCATCATCGTAGAGCAATACGCCTTCCAGCTTCACGCCGTCGTGTTCGTAGGGAATGGCCTTCTGCACAATGGCGGCCGAGGAGACGGTGGCGGTCAGGCACGCGAGAAGAAAAAGCAGGGTCTTCATGGGTGGGCTCAGGCTAGCGCCGGGCCCGGACCGGACAACCGCAAACCGCTCAGCGACGGAACAGCTGGTCGAGCGCGCCCAGACTCTTGAGCGGCGCCTTGGGCTCGACCACGCGGGGCGGCACGCGCACGGGAT
>JAPOIC010000164.1 GCA_029979145.1 Opitutaceae bacterium | reverse complement strand
GAGGAGACGATTCACGCGCTCCGTGGCGTTGACCTGAAGATCCATCGCAACGAATACCTCGCCATTATGGGCCCCTCGGGCAGCGGAAAGTCCACGCTGATGAACATGCTGGGCTGCCTCGATACCCCGACGGCCGGCCATTACGAGTTCAACGGCAAGGACGTGGCCGCAATGATCGACGATGAACTGGCCGAAATCCGCAACCGCGAGATCGGCTTCGTCTTCCAGACCTTCAACCTGCTGCCTCGCGCCACTGCGCTGGCAAACGTCGAGCTACCCTTGATCTACGCCGGCGTGTCCCCGCACGACCGCACCGAGCGCGCCAAGCAGGTGCTGGCCAACGTCGGCTTAGAGCAGCGCATGCACCACAAGCCCAACGAGCTTTCCGGTGGTCAGAGGCAACGCGTGGCAATCGCCCGGGCCCTCGTCAATCGTCCCTCCATCATTCTGGCCGACGAGCCCACGGGCAACCTCGACTCCAAGACCGGCGTCGAGATCATGGCCCTTTTCGAGGATCTTTATGCCGCGGGCAACACCCTGATCGTGGTGACCCACGAAGAGGACATCGCCCGCCATGCGCGGCGCGTGGTGCGCCTGCGCGACGGCCTGATCGAGAGCGACGCCCCGGTCGAGTAATTCCCTTATGTTCCGGCTAATCTACGAGTTCATCGAAAGCTTCCGGATCGCCTTCGCGCAGATTCGCGCGAACAAGATGCGCTCTGTGCTCACTGCCCTCGGTGTCATCATCGGCATCGTGGCCGTGACGCTGATGGGCACGGCGATCAACGGCATTGACCGTGGTTTCGAAAACAGCCTCGCGATGCTCGGTGACGACGTGCTTTACGTGCAAAAATGGCCGTGGCGCAACGTCGAGGACTGGTGGAACTACCGCAATCGTCCGAATATCCGGCCAGAGCACGCGGACGCCTTGAACCGCGTCATCGAGCAGACTGCTAATTCTGAGCTGGAAGTGGCCGTCCCCGTGGTCGGCACCGGCACCAATGTCAGGGCCGGTCCGCAGCAAATCAGCGGGGTGTTCACGTTTGGCACCACCTACGCGTATGCCCGTTTGATGTCGGCCGACTTCAAGAACGGCCGGCTCTTCAACGAGTCCGAGTCCGCCGGTGGCCGCCAAGTGGCCGTGCTGGGCTACGACGTGGCCGAGGCCCTGTTCCCGGGCCGTGAAGCGCTGGACCAGACGATCGTGATCAAGGGCCAGCCGTTCACCGTCATCGGCGTGCTCGCCAAGCAAGGTTCATTCCTTGGGCTTTTCAGTTTCGACTCCCAAATCATCATGCCGTTGAACGCCTACCGAAAGTATTTCGGCGTGGATTCGCGACGCAGCAACGCGCAGCTGCGCGTCAAGGTGAAGGACAAGGCCCGCATGGCCGAGGCGGTCGACGAGCTCACGGGCTCGATGCGCCGGGTCCGCGGCCAGTTGCCGGGCGAGCGGGATAACTTTTCCATCAACCAGCAGCAGGCGTTCCGCGACCAGCTGGACCCGATCAAGAAGGGCATTGCGATGGCGGGCCTCTTTATCACCGGGCTGTCCCTCTTCGTCGGCGCCATCGGCATCATGAACATCACGTTCGTGAGCGTGAAGGAACGCACCAAGGAAATCGGCACCCGCAAGGCCCTTGGCGCGCGCCGTCGCACCATCCTGCTGCAATTTCTGATCGAGGCTGTCTCCATCTGCCTGATCGGCGGTTTGGTTGGCCTGTCGCTCACCTTTGGCCTGGCACTGCTGATCAAGTCAGCGATGCCCAGCCTGCCGGTCGTGTTCTCCTTCGGCTTGGTCAACATCAGCATGATTGTCGCCGTCGTCACCGGCATCATCTCGGGCTTTGCCCCGGCCTGGGGCGCCTCGCGCCTCGATCCGGTGGTCGCCCTCCGTTACGAATAACCGCCTCCCATGCTCAAGGAGATTCTGAAAATGGCCTTTGTCTCGCTGGGGGTCAACAAGCTCCGGTCGTTACTGACGATGTCGGGCATCACCATCGGCGTCTTTTCCGTCATCGGTGTGATGACGGTCGTATCCGCCCTGCGCGGTTCGATCGAGACGGGCCTGAACATTCTCGGCACGAACGCGTTTCAGTTCCAAAAATTCCCCTCGGGCTTCAACAACGGCGACAACCGCAAATACCGGCTGCGGCGCAACATCACGTTGACGGAGGGCCAGCGCTACCAGCGCCTGATGGAGGGCGTGGCCACCGCGGTCAGTCTAGAGCTTTACGATTTCGGGGCGATCGCGCAGGCGGTGCATAAAAACCGGAAGTCGATTCCCGGCATCACGTTTGGCGGCGGCAACCAGCACTTTCTGGCGGCGAATCAATACGCCATCGATGTCGGCCGTAATTTCACCGATGCGGAGATCGCCTTGGGCCGGCCGGTGGCACTTATTGGCTCGAGCATCCGCAAGTCCCTTTTTCCGACCGAGTCCGCCATTGGCAAAGTCATCAAGGTGCGCGGCCGCACCTACACCGTCATTGGCACGTTGATTGAGCGCGGATCGTCGTTCGGCAGCGGGCAGGACGACATTGTGATCGTGCCGATCACCCGGTTCGCCATGGAGTTTGGCAACGAGCGGCAGTCGCTCAAAATCGCCACCCAGGCACCGTCGCAGGAGGTTTATTACGAGACGATCGACAAGGCGATTACGGCCATGCGCATCGCGCGCGGTCTGGAGCCGGAGGACGAGAACGACTTTGAACTATTCTCCAACGAGTCGCTCGTGGCCTCGTTTGCGAAGGTGGCCAATGCGGTGAGCTCGGGCGCCTTTGTCATCAGCGCCATCGCGTTGCTCGCCGCTGGCGTCGGCATCATGAACATCATGCTCGTGAGCGTGACGGAGCGCACGAAGGAGATTGGCATCCGCAAATCGATCGGCGCGCGCAAGGTCAGCATCCTCACGCAGTTCCTCATCGAATCCACCGTCATTTCGCTGGCGGGTGGCTTGGTGGGCATCCTCATCGGCGTGATCGCCGGCAACGGCCTTGCCCTGATGATGAGCGCCTCGGTGATTTTCCCGTGGGCGTGGGCGGCGATCGGCCTGCTCGTGTGCAGTGGCATCGGCATTGGTTTCGGGTTCTATCCCGCTTTCAAGGCATCGTCGCTCGACCCGATCGAGGCTCTGCGCTTCGAGTAAGGTGCGGCGCATTTGCGCTCGTGTCCGGGTGCCGGCGCGCCACGCTGCCGGCATGGGCCAGAGCTACGACGCCATCACCCCGGCGCAGCGCGAGTGGATCGGGGCGCAGCAGATATTCTTCGTGGCCACGGCGCCTCGGGCCGACTCCGGGCATGTCAATTGCTCGCCGAAGGGCGGCGACTCATTTCGCGTGCTGGGCTAAAGGGAGGTGGCGTATGCCGATCTCACCGGCAGCGGCATTGAGACCATCGCGCATCTGCAGGAGAACGGCCGCATCGTCGTGATGTTTTGCGCCTTCACGGGCGGTCCGCAAATCTTGCGGCTGCACGGGCGGGGCGAGGTGATCACGCCTGAGCACCCGAAGTTTCCGCTGCTGAGCAGCCAGTTTCCCGGCCTGCCCGGTCTCCGGGCGATCATCCGGATCGACGTGGAGCGCGTGGGCGATTCCTGCGGGTATGCCGTGCCGTTCTTCGATTATGCCGGGCCGCGCGACACGCTCGACAACTGGGCCAAGGCGAAAGGACCGGCGGGTTTGACCGCGTATCGGGCGAAGAAGAACGCCACGAGCATCGATGGCCTGCGCGGGTTGAAGTCGTGACCGACCGATCCGCCCGCGTCAGCCGCGGCGGATTTCGGAGCCTTGGAAGCGGATCTGGATGCGGAAGACCTTCTTCATCCGGCAGGAGATCTGGCCGGTCTTCAGGTCCACCTTCTCGGGCACCTCGATCTTGTGGAGATCGACGGTGGCGTGATAACCGCGCTCGGAAAACACGTCGATGAGCATGGCGAGCGCATTGGGGTCATCGAGGGTGGTGTCCTCGGTGTTAATGTGCGCGCTGCCGGAAATCGCGTGGCGCAGCACGATCGGGACAATCTTGTGTTCGATGAAGTTGACGACCTTGGCGAAGAGCGCGGGCTGCTCCAGCTCGTAGCCGTCGAGGCGCTTGACGAGTTCTTGGCGGGCGTGAACCACAATCTCGCTGGCCACGGGCACGCCGCGCAGGCGGTCGACGGTCTGCGGGTCGAGCTCCAACGTGCTTTGGTATTCAAGCTCGTTGAGGATGTTCTGCTCGACCTCGTTGAACGATCCCTGGGCGTTGATGAAGTGGTAATGGAAAATTTCTTTCAGCGACTGCAGGGCATCCCAAGTTTGTTCCTTGAAGACCCGGTAGCGGCGTTGCGCGAGGGCTTCGTCGTGGTCGGTGGGGCGGTCCTCCGCCAAGGTGCCTACACCGGAGCGCAACACTTCCTCGTTGTGTTCACGGGTCTCGCGCCCGCGCTTGAGCTGGCGGGCGATGGATTCCTTTTCGTCCACGAACCGCACCATGATGTGGATGGTCGGCTGCCGGAAATGCATGCCGAGCGGCGTGCCGAAAAACTCGCGGCGCAGCTGGTGCATCTTGTCCACCAGCATCTTGAGGCACTCCACCTGCACGCGCGTGCGGGGAAAGCCGTCGAGGATGACGCCATCACGGTAGGCCGGCTTCATCAGCTCGGTGAGAAGGAGGCTGATGACCTCGCGGTCACCGACCATCGCGCCGGCGTCCTTCAGGCGCTTGGCCTCGGGGGAGTCGAGCAGGGCACTGATGACGACGGGCGGGCAGGTCAGACCGCGGGCCTTGGCAATAAACGCCGTGTTGGTGCCCTTGCCGGCGCCCGGGGCGCCGCCGAGGAGGATGATTTCCTTGGGGAACCGCAGGTTTTCGCGGCCGACATTCTCCTCCAGTTCATCCCAGGCGGATTGAAAAATCAGGTGCGCATCCTTGATTTCGAGGTCGTTGGACTTGGCAGAGCCGTTGGCGGGCTTGCCGGTCGGGGTGCTGGGAGTAGCGGCAGACATTGTGCGGGTGCGAAGGGTGACTAAGAAGCAGATGTGCGGTGAGTCCACACCAGAAATCCCGACCGGCGATGACCCGCGATTGGACCGCTCATGGAACCCGGGTGCGTGGATTGTGTCCTTGAGGCGTCACTTCCTGCGGTGCATACGCAGGAATGTTAGTTGAAGCTGGACCTGACGGGGTCGCGCAAGCGGCCCCGTCTTGGTTCCCTCTCCAGAACCTCAACCTTTT
>JAPOIC010000302.1 GCA_029979145.1 Opitutaceae bacterium | reverse complement strand
GAACAGGGCATCAACTTCATTGACGTCTCCCCCTACTACGGCGCGACCAAGGCGGAATCGGTGTTAGGCCGCGCCCTGCGGGAGGTGTCACGCGACCGCTACTACCTCGCCACCAAGGTCGGCCAGTATGCGACCGACGACCGCGACTTTTCCGCGGCTCGGATCACGCAGGAGTTTGAAGTCAGCTGTGCGCGAATGGGCGTCGATTACGTCGACTTGCTGCAGTGCCACGACATCGAGTTCGCCGACCTGGACCAAATCGTCCACGAGACTTTTCCAGCGATGCTCAAGCTGAAAGCCGCTGGACGCATCGGCCATATCGGCATCACCGGTCTGCCGTTGAAAGTGCTGCGCGACGGACTTGGGCGCGCCGCCCCGGGCACGATCGACACGATTCTTTCGTTCTGCCATTTCGAACTCAACGACACCTCGCTGGAGTCGCTGCTGCCGCGGTGCCGCGTGCTGGGCGTGGGCGTGATCAACGCCTCGCCCACCGGCATGGGCTTGCTCACTGAACGCGGCGCGCCCAAGTGGCACCCGGCTCCGGCGTCGATTGTCGACGCCTGCGCGCGCGCCGTCGCCTATTGCCAGTCCGTGGGCGAGGACATCGTGAAACTCGCCGTGCAATTTTCCATCAGCCACCCGGACATCGCAACCACGCTGGTCGGCACGGCCAACCCGGAGAATATTCGCAAGAATGTCGCCTATGCCGAGGCGCCGATGGATGCGGAGCTGCTCGCCAAGGTGCGGGAGATCCTCGCCCCGATTCACAACCACAACTTCACCCGCGGCCGTCCGGAAAACCGCGACCCGATCTTATGCTGACGCTTGTGCTCGAAACCCCCGGCAAGCTCATTGCCACCGACACGCCCACGCCTGCCATAGCCCCTGCCGCCGGCGAGACGTTGGTGCGCATTCATCGCGTCGGGGTTTGCGGCACGGACCTGCACGCCTATGCGGGTCGACAGCCGTTCTTTACCTATCCGCGCATTCTCGGGCATGAGTTGGGGATCGAGGTGCTGGCCGTCGGTGCCGGGGTGACGAACGTCTCCGTGGGCGACCGTTGTGCGGTTGAGCCTTACCTCAATTGCGGACGGTGCATCGCCTGCCGGCAGGGCAAGCCCAACTGCTGTCGCACCTTGCAGGTCCTCGGCGTGCACACCGACGGCGGTCATCGCAGCCGGATCATTTTGCCGGCCGCCAAGCTGCACCCCTCCAAAACCCTCGGCTACGACCAACTCGCGTTAGTCGAGACCTTGGGTATCGGCGCCCACGCCGTCGGTCGCGCTCAACTGCGCGCCGGCGAATCTGTGGCGGTGATCGGCGCCGGGCCGATCGGACTTGCCGTCATGCAATTCGCCAAGGCCGAGGGCGCGCGGGTGATCGCCGTCGACATCTCTCCGTCCCGACTCGCCTTTTGCCGCGATCGAATCGGCGTCGACGCAACCGTGAATGCCTCGGCCGGTGACGTGGCCGCCCAGTTGGAAGCGCTCACCGGCGGCGACCTGCCCACGGCCGTCTTCGATGCCACCGGCAGCCCCAAATCCATGCACGCGGCCTTCGACTACCCCGCGCCGGGCGGGCGACTCATTTTCGTGGGCCTCGTGCAGGCAGACATCGCGTTCCACGATCCGCATTTCCACCGCCGCGAGCTCACGATCCTCTCCAGCCGCAACGCGCTGCCGACCGAGTTCACGCGGATCATCCGACTCATCGAGGAAGGCAAGATCGACACGGCCCCTTGGATCACCCACCGGGCAGCCTTGGCGGAGGTGCCGGCAAAATTCGAGTCCTGGACCAAGCCAGAAACCGGCGTGATCAAGGCCATAATCGAAATCCCGGACGACGTCGGCTAAAACCGCGCAGCGACACGCTGCGGATTGGGTTTTACAGGAGGAAATAGAGACAACTGAGCCGGAGGCGATCTGGGCGATTGCTCCCGTG
>JAPOIC010000176.1 GCA_029979145.1 Opitutaceae bacterium | reverse complement strand
TCGATGTAGGGCGGGGTCGCTGACCCCGCCGGCGAAAACTCGGGTCATGCAAGGCGGGGTCGGCGACCCCGCCCTACAGTTTCAGGCAGCGAGAGCGCCGCAGACTACAACGCGGCTGAGGGCGATCAGGCCGCTGGTCATCTGGTCGAGGGCGACCGGGCCGGAGGGGAGGGGGTAGGTCGGCAGGCCGAGGTAGCGCAGGCGCAGGTTGATGTAGAGGAGCAATTGATGCTCGTCCTCGGGCGTGGAGGCCAGGCCGATGCGGCTCAGCTTTTCGGTGGTGAGGGGACCGGTCATGACAAATAGGATGCGTGAATCGCAACCCCGGGCAAGCATTGCCGATGCCAACACCGTCATGTGACGCATTTGTCTTCCCAATGACGCAGAACGCCGCAAGAGGTAGCCGCGTTTTCTCCCTGTTACGCACCCCGGTCTGTCGATTCCCCGTTTATGCACCTGAAACTGGCTGCCCCGATCAACCTGTGGGATGAGGCCCTGCCGCTTGGCAACGGTCTCCAAGGCGCGCTCCTCTGGGGCGAAGGCCGCACGCTCCGCTGTTCGCTCGACCGCGGCGACCTTTGGGACGAGCGCCCGGCACCCGGTAATCCGCTCGCCGGTTTCACCTACGCGCGCATGACCGCGATGGTTGCGGCGCAACAGAACGACGCGATTGCCGCCATCGTCGATGGCGCCAACGCCGCGAATCACCCGACGAAGATTCCCGCGGGCCGCGTCGAGCTGGACCTCGCGCCGGGCGCAGCGCTCAGCGCGTTTGACTTGAACTTGGACACGGCCACGGCGCGCGCGGAACTGACGGGGGGCGATGCAGTGCAGGCGTTTTTCAGCGCGACTGATCCCGTGGTGTTGCTCCACGTGCCCGGGCCGTTGGGGGCGGTGCGGTTGCTCGCGCCGGAGTCGTTGAAGAAACTCAATTACCCCGACCCGGTGGCCGGCGAGGCCGACGGCGCGCGGTGGTTCGTGCAGGATACGGCGGATGGCGCGCGGCATTGCTTGTGCGTCGCCACGCGGGTGATCGACGGCGGCACTTTAGTGGCTGCGACGGTGAGCGCCTCTGGGGCGGACGGCGACGATGTGGTCGGCGTGGCGCGTTCACGGGTAACCGCGGCACTCGACGCGGGTTTTGCGACGGTGCACGCAAGGCATGTGGCGTGGTGGCGCGAATTCTGGGCGGTCTCGTCGGTCGAGGTGCCCGATACGGAGGTGATGCTGCATTACCGGCTCGTGCAGTATTTTCATGGCGCGGCCTCGCGTCGCGGTGCAGCGCCGATGCCGTTGCAAGGCGTGTGGACCGCCGATGCCGGTGAATTGCCGCCGTGGAAGGGCGACTACCACCACGACCTCAACACGCAGATGACCTACATGGCCTATCAGTCCGCGGGACATTTTGACGAAGGCCTGTCGTTTTTGGAATTCATGCGCGACCTGCTGCCGGCCTTTCGTCGGTTTGCGCGCGAATTCTTCGATGCGCCGGGCGCGGCGGTGCCCGCGGTCATGTCGTTTGCGGGCAACCCCCTCGGCGGTTGGGCGCAATACAGCCTGTCGCCCGTGCACGGTGCGTGGGTGGGGCACATCTATTACCTGCACTGGCGGCACACGCGCGATGCGGCCTTCTTGCGCGACACCGCCTACCCGTGGTGCGCCGAGATCGGCGAGGCGTTGCGCGCGCTGTTGAAGCCCGGCGCCGACGGCGTGCTGGTGCTGCCGTTGTCGGCTTCACCCGAGGCGTGGAATCGTGACCAGCGCTCGTGGGTGACGCCGAATTCCAACTACGACCTCATGTGCCTGCGCATGCTGTTTCTCGGCAACGCCGAGATGGCGGACGCGCTCGGCGATGCCGCGGCTGCCGCCGGCTGGCGTGAGGTCGTGGCCGCGCTCGGGCCATATCACGTCAACGCGCAGCAGCAGTTGAAGATTTCCCCGGACGAGGACCTGACTTTCAGTCACCGGCACTTTGCCACGATTATGGCGATCTACCCGTTTAACCTCCTCAACATCGAGGGCACGCCGGCGGAGCGGGAAGTTATTCTCGCCTCGGTGCACGACTTGGACCGGCTCGGCGTGCTGGAGTGGGTGGGCTTCAGCTACTCGTGGATGTCGGCCCTGCGCGCGCGCATCGGCGAGTCGGAGTCGGCCCTGTGGTATTTGAAGGCCTTTCTCCGCGCCTGTATCTCGCGCAACGGCTTTCACCTCAACGGCGACCAAACCAAGACCGGTTTCACATCGCTCGAATACCGTCCGTTCACGCTCGAGGGCAACATGCTCGTGGGGGCGACCGTGCACGAGATGGTGCTGCAAACCTGGGCGGCGACGCCCGGCGACGGCGGGTGGGGCCCGATCCGGATTTTCCCCGCCATGCCCTGGGCGTGGCATGAGGCGTCGTTCACCGACTTGGTCGCCGAGGGCGGCCATAAGGTCTCCGCCAAGCGCGAGCGCAACGCCACGACGTGGTTCCGCGTGGTGGCCGGCGCCGATGGCGAAGTGCGCGTGCGCGACAACTTCGGCGGCCGCGCGCCGCAGTGGAGCGGAGTCGCGCCGACGAAGACTGGCGATGATTTCATGTTCAACCTGAAAGCCGGCGAGGTGATCGAGGCGACGCTGCCCGTGCCCGCGGCCTTGCCGCCGCGCCCGCCCGCGCCGCCGGCCCCGGCGGATCATTGGGACGGCGACACGCCCCTCGCACCGAAGCATCCGGGGTATCCGATGTTTCCGTGATTGGTGTAGGGCAGGGATTCCGTTCCCCCCGTTTATGCCTTAGGGGTTTAATTCAGAAGCCAGTGATGTCGGACGGCGCGCTCTGAGAGCGCGCCCTACCAATCTCCATCCGCGCAAATCCGCGTGATCCGCGGTAAAGATACGCACCCTCCGATCCTGGTTTCCGCGGATTACACGGATTGACACAGATGAATTGTCTGCTGGCCCCTCCAGGAGCGCCGGCGTCCCGCCGGCTCTCTGAATGCGGGGAATGGAATCCCCGCCCTACATTAGGATCGAATGCTGTCGCGCCACGCCTATCGTTAGTGACCATGCCATCCGCGGCTTCTCTTTTCCTCCGCACTCTGTTCTTTTGCCTCGGCATGACGGCGATTCTGCAGGGCGGACAACAAGACGGCATCACCCAGACGGAGTGGCACGGCTATGAGCGGCTGGATTTTGTCGTGGCAGGCCAGCCGGCAATCCTGATTGTGCCGAAGAACCCCGCGCCCGGACGTCCCTGGGTTTGGCGCGCCGAGTGGTTTGGCGACCGGCACGGTCCGCAGGTCGGCCTCGCGCTGCTGGAGCGCGGTTGGCACTACGCCTACATCAACGCCAGCGACCGCTACGGCTCGCCGGAGTCGATGCAGATTTTTGACGCGTTCTACCGTCTCCTCAAGACCACCTACGCCCTCGCGCCGAAGGTGGTGATCGAGGGTTTCAGCCGCGGCGGGTTGTATGCGTTCAACTTCGCGGCGGATTATCCCGAACGCGTGTCCGTGCTCTACCTCGACGCGCCAGCGCTGGACCTGAAGAGCTGGCCGGGCTATGGCACGCAGCGCTGGCCCGACGTGGCGCGGAACTACGGCCTGACCTTGGAGCAGATGGAAACCGCGCCCGTGAGCCCGCTCGACCGCATAGCCCCCGTCGTGGCGGCCGGCATCCCGATCATTGGCGTGAGCGGCGATGCCGACCCGACCGTGCAGCTCGACGAAAACCTCGCCATCCTCGCCGAGCGCTACCGCGCCGCCGGCGGCGAGATCGAAGTCATCATCAAACCCGGCGGCACCCACCACCCGCACAGCCTACCCGATCCGACGCCGATCGTAGAGTTCATCCTGCGGCACACAGGGCCTAACTAACTGAACCAGTCTGTGATCCTGTTGACTGGCTGGTTAGAGCTGATGGCGGACTGGCCCTAGCCCGCCGATTCGGAAGCCGGCGTGACGCCGGCGCTCTCAAGGCTGCCTGATTTTTGCGTGGGATAGAGCCGGAGGGGGTTCCAATTCTGAAGCCAGGAAACCAAGAATAGCGAAACTACGAATTCCTGGCTCCTGAATTATTCATTTCTCCGGCGGTCCATTCGGCGGCGGGCTCGGAGAGCACGCCCCACCTGGTTAGCGCAATTTGGCGCAGGCGGCGTGGCGGGGACAGGTGACGAGGTGGTCGTTGACCATGCCGGAGGCCTGCATGAAGGCGTAGATGATCGTGGAGCCGACGAATTTGAAACCGCGTTTGAGCAGGTCTTTGCTGAGGGCGTCGCTTTCGGGAGTGCGTGCCGGGACATCCTTCGGGGTGCGCGGACGATTCACGATGGGTTTGCCACCGACGAAGCCCCAGAGGTAGCGGTCGAAGCTGCCGAACTCCTTTTGCACGGCGAGGAAAGCGCGGGCGTTGGTAATCGTGGCTGCGATCTTGAGCCGGTTGCGGACAATGCCGGCGTCGGCGAGGAGGGCGGCGACTTTGCGGTCGGTGTAGCGGGAGATTTTGACCGCGTCGAAGCCGTCGAAGGCGCGGCGGTAGTTTTCGCGCTTGTTGAGAATCGTGCTCCAACTGAGACCGGCTTGGGCGCCCTCGAGGATCAGGAGCTCGAACAAAGCCCGGTCATCGTGCAGCGGCACGCCCCATTCGTGGTCGTGGTAGGAGATATCGAGCGCGGACTTGGGCCAGGGGCAGCGGGCGGAGGATTTCATCAATGCGAGCCTAGCACGGGCGACTGACAACCTCGTGTCAGGAGGGTTTGGGCGGGTCGGTCGGGACGGCCTTCCGGA
>JAPOIC010000271.1 GCA_029979145.1 Opitutaceae bacterium | reverse complement strand
GCCGACGGCGGGCTCAATCACGTGCGGGATAAATTTCTTCTTGGTCGTCTCGTCGAAGATCGCCTGCGGCACGCCGCTGGCCTTCTCGTGCTGGCCGAGGTCGTAGTTGCCGCGCGCGGCGATGCCCCAGAGCTCCTGCACGCCGAAGGGATACTTGAACATGATGTCCGTCGTGCCGCGCGAGTAGAACGCGAGCTTGGCCTTCGGGTGGTCGTAGGTGGACAGGTGCGAGTCGGGCAGACCGATCGACTTGAGCCAGTCCCAGCACCATTGAATCCAATCCTTGTGCGCTTTCTCCCAGTCGGCGTCCTCGTGGATAAAGTATTCCATCTCCATCTGCTCGAACTCGCGGGAGCGGAAGATGAAGTTGCGCGGCGTGATCTCGTTGCGGAAGGACTTGCCGATTTGCGCGATGCCGAAAGGGAGTTTCACGCGGCCGGTGTCGACCACGTTCTTGAAGTCCACGAACATGCCCTGCGCCGTCTCGGGGCGGAGGTAGGAGACCGAGGAGCCGTCGCGCAGCGCGCCGACGTGCGTCTCGAACATCATGTTGAACGCGCGCGGCGGCGTGAGGCTGCCGGGCTCGCCGGTGGCGGGGGAGGGGATGAGCGGGATCTGCTCGGGCGTGGCGTCGGTGAACTCAACAACGTTGACCGGTGCGAGCGTGCCTTGGATGGCCTTCTTGCGTTTGAAGGCCTCGGCGGCGGCTTGGAGCGCGCGGGCGGTGTCGTCGGACTCCAGCGCGGAGACGTAGCCCTTGACCTCGCCGTCGATCGTGACGGCGGCGAAAAACAACTGATCGGCGCGGAAGCGTTGCTTGGACGCCTTGCAGTCGACCAGCGGGTCGGTGAAGCCGTCGACGTGGCCCGAGGCCTGCCAGACCTTGGGGTGCATGATGATCGAGGTCTCAATGCCGACGACGTCGTCGCGGCGGCGGACCATGTCGTCCCACCAGCAGTCGCGGATGTTCTTCTTCAGCTCCACGCCGAGCGGGCCGTAGTCGAAGAAGCCGTTGAAACCGCCGTAGATTTCCGAGGAGGCAAAGATGAAGCCACGGCGCTTGCAGAGCGCGACGAGGTCTTCCATGGAGGCGGCGGGGGCGGTCGGATTGGCGGACATAGCCCGCCAGACATGGCGTCTGGGGCCGGCGCGGTCAATCGTGGTTTGGCTTCCGGTGGAACCTGCGGCCTTGACTCCAGTCCCACCTACCCCGCGCCGCGGCGGTCGGGAGTCCGATTCCGCCGCGGGCGGTTCCCGCTCAACCCTCATTCTCTATCATGCGTATGAAAACCTCCCTCTTGAATCGCGGCGCGCTGTGGGGCGTGCTGCTCGTGCTCGTTGGCGCCTCGGGCCTCGCGCTCTGGGCCGGCGAAAAAACCGGCGATCGCCCGCCGCTCCGGCTTCAGGCCGACGACACCGTGATCGACCGCGACGACGCCCTTCGCGTCAGCTACGCCAGCGTCGTGAAGAAGGCCTCGCCCAGCGTGGTCTACGTGTTCTCCACCAAGATCCTCAAGCCGCGCCAGGACCTGGCGCCGTATTACAACGACCCGCTCTTCCGCCGGTTCTTCGGCGTGCCTGATCAAGGCTCCGGGCAACCGCGGGAGCAGCGCCAGCAGGGCCTGGGCTCCGGCGTGATCATTTCGTCCGACGGCTACATCCTTACCAACAACCACGTGGTTGAGGGCGCCGACGAAGTGAAGGTTGCCTTCGGCGAGCCTCGGCAGGATTTCAAGGCTGAGGTCGTGGGCCGCGACGAGAAGACCGACATCGCCGTGCTCAAGATCGCCGCCAAGGACCTGCCCGCCGCCACGCTCGGCGACAGTGACCAACTCGAGGTCGGCGACACCGTCTTTGCGATCGGCAATCCCTTCGGCATCGGCATGACCGTCACGCAGGGCATCGTCAGCGGTCTCGGCCGCGGCGGGCTCGGCATCGAGGCCTACGAGGACTTCATCCAGACCGACGCCGCGATCAATCCCGGCAACTCCGGCGGCGCGCTCGTTGATGCGCAGGGCCGTGTCATCGGCATCAACACCGCGATCCTCAGCCGCAGTGGCGGCTTCAACGGCGTGGGCTTTGCCATTCCGGTGAATTTCGCCCGTTCGCTCGCCGAGCAGCTCGTGGCCACCGGCAAGATCACCCGCGGCTTCATGGGCGTGAGCACCCAGGCGCTGGAGTCTGATCTCGCGGCGCAATTCGGCGCCAAGCACGGTGCGCTCGTCACCGACGTCACGCCCGACAGCCCGGCGGACAAGGCCGGCTTCAAGAGCGGCGACATCATCACCAAGGTCAACGGCCAGATCGTGCTCGATCCGCGCCGCCTGCAGCTCGCCGTCATCCGCCTCGCACCGGGCACCGAGGTCACGGTGGAATACATCCGCGATGGCGAGACCGAGACCACGAGCTTCAAGCTCGGCGAACTTGACGGCGACAAGCCTGCCGCTGGCCAGCCCGGCAGCGACGAAGGCGTGCTCGATGGTGTGACCGTCACTGATCTCACCCCGCAGCTTCGCGCCCAGCTCCGCCTGCCCGAACGGCTCGAAGGAGCGCTGGTCACCGACGTTGATCCGTCGACGCCGTCCGCCCGCGACGGCCTGCGCGAGGGCGACATTATTCTCAGT
>JAPOIC010000090.1 GCA_029979145.1 Opitutaceae bacterium | reverse complement strand
GGCTGCGTCCTCACCAACGGCGAGAACGAGATCATCGTGGTCTCCCACCGCGGCCAAGCCGTGCGCTTCAAGGAATCCGACCTGCGCGACCAGGGCCGCGACACCCAGGGCGTCACCGGCATGCGTTTCAAAATCGACGGCGATTACGTCCAGGCCATCGAGGTCTGCGACCACGCCGCCCGCCTGCTCGTCGCCCGCGAAGATGGCATCGGCAAGCGCACGCCATTCGAGGACTACCGCCTCACCAAGCGCGGCGGCTCCGGCGTCATCGCCATCGACCTGCCCGACGACGGTTCCGTCGCCGTGGCCGGCGCGCTCAGCGTGCACGACGCTGATGAGGTCATGCTGCTCACGACCAAGGGCCAAAGCATCCGCACTCGCGTGCGCGAAATCCGCGAGACGGGCCGCGGCGCCAAGGGCGTCAAGCTGCTCACCCTCGCCGAGGGCGACAGCATCCTCAGCATCGCCCGCATCGTCGAAACCGACGAGGAGCAGGAGGCCGCCGGCACCGCCACGCCGGAAGCCGAGCCGCCCGCGGAGAGCTGATCCACCCATGCTTGCTCGAAGGCGCGCCCACCCGGCGCGCCTTTTTTACGCCAGTTTCACGGCTCTCGCGCGAATTCGCGGCGTCGAAGCCACTTCCTCCCTTGCCTTGCCCGAACGCATAACTCTCTTTGTGAAAATGCCTGGCCGACTTTCCTCGCTGCTCGATCCCTCCCGCGTCGCCCTTGGGCTCACGGGCGACACCCACGAGGCCGTGGTGCGCGAGGTTGCCGGCCTGCTACGCGGTCATCCGGACGTGACAGATTTCGAAGGTTTCTACACGGAGCTGATGGCACGCGAGGCGCTCGACACCACCTACCTCGGTAACGCGATCGCCCTGCCTCACGCCCGCACCCGGGACGTGAAGCGCATCGTCCTCGCCGTGGGCCGGCTCGCCACCGGCGTGCATTTTGCGAACTGTCAGCAGGACGTGCGCCTGCTCTTCGTCCTCGGCACGCCCAAGTCGAATCCCACCGACTACCTCATGGTCGTCAGCACGCTCTGCAAGATCGTCAACGACCCCGCCAACCGCGAGGCATTGCTGCAGGCCAAGACGCCCGACGCATTCATCGCCGCCGTCATCGCCGCCGAGGCCAAACTGGCCCCAGCCTGACGCCGCAGTTCCAAGCAGGGTCGGACCGCCGGGCCGACCGGTGAACCTGTTCGCGGCGGGCCTGGCAGCCCCGCCCTATGCTCGGACCGCATCGATATTTTCATCGCCGCATTCCCGCGGCGAGGGCGCCGCGGCTCCACCCCGCAGCGACAACTCCCCGCTCCGCGTCACCCCTCCCGGGAGCGCCGGCGTCCCGCCGGCTTCCGTCTCAAGCGCACAGCACCGAAGCCCGGATAACGTCATCGTGACGCAGCACCAACCCATGGGGACGCGGCGCCCTCGCCGCGTTGTAGGGGGGGGACTCCGACGCGTCCTCCATAGGCTCGGCGACGGAGAATCCCCGCCTTCGCTCACGTCACGGCACACAAGGCGGGGATTGGAATCCCCGCCCTACACCCAAGTCTTCCTTACTCCGACGCTTGAATGCGCGCGGCCTCGGCTTCGAGGCGCGTCACGAGCTCATCCATTTGGTCGACCACCGCTTGGATGGTCTCGCGCTTGTTCAGGTCCACGCCGGCCTTGAGCAGCTGGTTCATCGGCTGGTCATTGCCGCCGCTCTTGAGCAGCGTGAGGTAACGCTCGCGCGCCGCGGCCTGCTCCTTGGCGGTGCCGGTGGTCATGGCCTTGAAGAGCTGCGCCGACGAAGCGAAGCAGGTGGCGTATTTGTAGACGTAGTAGGGCGAGTTGAAGAAGTGCGGGATGCGCGACCAAGTGTAGCGGTAAAGCTCATCCTTTTCGATCGCGTCGCCATAGTAGTCGCCGAGCAGACCGTAGTAGATGCCCGAGAGCGTGTCCGGCGTGACCGGCTGGCCTTTCTCAACCAGCTGGTGGGCCTGCCACTCGTAGTCGGCGAAGAGCACCTGCGTGTAGAACGTGCCGACAATGTTGTCGATCGCGTGCTGAAGCAGAAGGAAGCGTTCCTTCGGGTCGTCGGTGCGGCTCAGGAGCAGCTCGAGCAGCAGGCGCTCATTGGTGGTCGAGGCCACCTCGGCGACGAAGATCGTGTAGCTTGCGGTGGCGAAGGGCTGGTTCTCATACGACAACACCGTGTGCATCGAGTGACCCACCTCGTGCGCGAAGGTGAACACGGCGTCGAGCGTGTCGTTGTAGTTCATCAGCATGTAGGGGCCGACGCCGTAGACGCCCGCGCTGTAGGCGCCGCTGCGCTTGCCGTCGCTCTCATACACGTCGAGCCAGCGGCCTTTGAGCAGTTTGGCCATCTTCTCGTGATACTCCGGGCCGAGCGGCAAAACGGATTCCAACACGGTCGCCTTCATGGCGTCGTATTCGTAGGTGCGGTCGTCGTCGAGCAGCGGCCGCGAGCCGTCGTAGAGGTGGTAGGTGTCGAGCCCGAGCATCTTCTGGCGGACCTTCACGTAGCGCTGCAGCGGGCCGGTGCCGGCGCGCACGGTCTCGACCAGGTTCTTGTAAACGGACTCCGGCACATTGTCGCTGTCCAGCGCCGCCGCCAGGGTGGACGAGTAACTGCGCGCCTGCGCGCCGAACCAGTCGCGCTGCAGGATGCTGTTGTAGATGGCGGCATAGGTGTTCTTGTTCGCCGCGTAGGTCTCGTAGTGGCCCTTAAACGCCAGCGCGCGGTCGGCTTGCGCCTTCGCCGTGGTGAGCGCCTCCGTGTAGCCGCCGTAGGACACCTTGACCTCGCGTCCGTCGGACAGCTTCACCGTCGGGAATTGCACGTCGGAGGTGCTTAGCTCCTGGTAGATGTTCGCCGGCGTGCCGCTGAAGCGCGACGAGAAGGACATGAGCTTCTCGCCGTCCTCGTTCAACGTGTGCCCGGCCTGACGGTAGGCCTCGGTGATCGGAAACCGGTAGGGCTCGAGCCGCGGCTCGGCGTTCATCCACTCCATCACGGTTGCCTCGGGAATGGTCAGCAGCTCGGGCGTGAGCCAGGAGCTCGCGGTGCCGAGCTTGGCGAAAATCGCCATCACGCGCTGAAAGCGGCCGGAAATGTCGGTGTTGCGCAGGTCCACGTCGCGCTGCAGCTGCGGGTAGCGGTAGACCTTGTATTGCAGGCGGCCGATCTCGTCGCCGAGTTCGTTGACCTTGGCCAGCGCCTCCGCGCCGTCCTTCAGCGTGCCCTTCAGCGCCGCGTAGGTGTCGATGTAACCTTCGAGCACCTTGAGGTCGGCCTCCCACTCGTCCCACGACGCGTAGATCGGGGCGAAATCCCACTTGTAAGCCTCGGGGATCTCGGCGCGGTTGCGGGTCTCGGGTTTGGCGCCCAGGGACGGGCTCATCGCGGTCAGGGTGATCATGCTCAGGCAACAGGTGAGAAAGCACGAAGTTTGTGTCATAACGCCGAACGTGACACCCGCCGCGACGGGCGTCCAGCGCCGACTAGCGGGCGAGGAAATCTTCCAGCCGCGCCCGCACGCCGGGCCACTCATCGGCCGTAATCGAAAACATCACCGTGTCGCGGACAAAGCCGTCCGGCAGGATCACGTGCTTTCGCAGCACGCCTTCACGGAACGCCCCCAGCCGCGCGATTGCGGTTTGCGAGCGCAGGTTGCGCCCGTCGGTCTTCAGCTGGACCCGGCCGCAGCCCAAAGTCTCAAACGCATGGCGCAGGAGCAGAAGTTTGCACTCGGTGTTCACGGCGGTGCGCCGCGCCGGCGCCCCGAGCCAGGTCCAGCCGATCTCGATCCGCAGATGCTCTGGCGCGACGTCCAGATAACTCTTGCTGCCCACGGCCCGGCCGCTGGCTCGGTCGATGATCGCAAAGGGAATCCGTGTGCCCTTCGCCGCCTCGGCCAAGGCCCCGGCAATCCACGCCGCCACCTCCGTCTCATCGCGCGACGCCCGCGCCGGCAGGTAAGCCCACATCTCCGGCTCAACGGCCACCAAGGCGAGATCCGCGACATGCGTTGCCGTCAGCGGTTCGATTCGCACGTGCTGGCCGGTAAGGGTGACGTGGCCGGGGGCCATGGCGCTGCATTCGCCGCTTGAGTCGGGACCGGCGCAACCAAAAACTCGCCGCATGGTTTCGCGCTCATCCCGCCCCGTTGCATGAAGGAGCTGCTGCGCGACTTCCGCATGCGCCGGCTGCTGCTGGCCAACATCACCGGCTCCATCGGCTCGGGCATCACGATCATCGCGGTCCCGTGGCTGCTCGTGCAGCGCGAAGGCGGCGACCGACTCTACGGCTTCCTCACCGTCGCCACGACCATCACGCTGTTCCTGCTCGCGCCGTATTACGGCATGTGGCTCGACCGTCATTCGCGCAAATTCGCCCTGCTCGGCGGCGAGCTCCTGGGCGCCACCGCCACGCTCACGATGGCATTGTGGATAGCCTTTACCGGTCAGGCGGCGACGTGGCAGCTCATGACGCTCTACGCCACGGGCATGCTTTACTACACGCTGCACTTCCCGGCCAAGTGGGCCTTCATCCAGCAGGTCTTCGAGAAACGCCATTACCGGCAGCTCATGGGCCTGATGGAGGTGCAGGGTCAGGTCGCGTCGCTGACCGCCGGCGGTGTCGCCAGCGTCCTGCTCGGCGTGGTGCCGTTTCACTATATCCTGATCTTCGACGCCGGCACCTACCTCTTCAGTTTCGCGATTCAATCGACCCTCCCCTACCAAGCCACCCACCTGACTGCGGATCGCCCCAAGACCAACGCCTGGGCCTCGCTGACCGAAGGCTTGAACTGGCTGCGCCAACGGCCACGTTTCACGCTTTGGGTCGTCGGTGTCAGCGCCCCGTTTGTGGCCGTCATGACCGGCAACTACCTTTTCCCTATCTACGTCCAAGACATCCTGCACGCCCCGGCAGCGGTCTTCGGACGCGGTGAAATGGCCTTTGCCCTCGGCGCCATTATCGCCGGCCTCCTGAGTCCGCGCCTGCTGGCCGGGCTAACCCCCGCCCGTGTCGCCCTCGGTATGCTCGTCCTGTTCATCATTGGCCTGGTGCTGCTGGGCTCACAGCGTTCGGTGCTCGTGTTCTACGTCGCCCTGCTGCTCCTCGGCCTCGGTAACGCTGGGTCGCGCGTGGCCCGCGGCAGCGTAATCCTGCACGAAGTGCCCAACGCCATCATCGGGCGCGTGAACGTGGCGTTCACCGTCATCGACCGGCTGCTCCGCACGCTGATGCAATTCGGCGCGATCTACGTCGTCGTTCGCGCCGACGCCGCCCTCGCCTTCACCAGCCTCGTCGCCTTCGTCACCCTCGGCCTCGGCGTCGCCTGGTTCACCCGCAGGGCGTTGCGCGAGCCCGCGCCCGCATGAGCCCCGCGAAGCACAATGTCCTCGGCACGCTGGCGTCGCGCACGGATTACGCCACGGCCACGGCGGCGATCATCGCCGCCGCCCGCGAGCGCCGGGCTTTCACCGCTTCTGCGCTTGCCGTCCACGCCCTCGGCGAAGCCCGCCGCGACATCGCCTACCGCCGGGCGCTCAACTCGCTCGACCTCGCGATGCCCGACGGGCAGCCCGTGCGCTGGGCGCTCAATTGGTTGCACCACGCCAAGCTGCGTGACCGCGTCTACGGACCCTTCCTGATGCGCGAGGTTTGCCGCGCCGCTGCGCGCGAAAATCTGCCCATTTTTCTCTACGGCGCCACCGCCGCCACGCTGGAGAAACTCGCTCCGGCGCTGCGTGCATGGGACGACCGGCTCGTGATCGCCGGCACGCAGCCTTCGCGTTTTCGCCGCATCACCGCCGCCGATGCCCAGGCCATCATCGCGAGCGGATCGCGGCTCGTCTTCTGCGGACTCGGCTGCCCGCGTCAGGAGCAATGGGTTCACGCGATGAAGCCATTGCTGCCGATGCCCACGCTTGCGGTCGGCGCGGCCTTCGCGCTTTGGGCGGGCGAACGCCCGATGGCCCCGGCTTGGATGCAACGCGCAGGACTCGAGTGGCTCTATCGGCTTGGTCAGGAACCCCGCCGGCTTGGGGCGCGCTACCTCGTGCACAATCCCGCGTATCTCGTCGGACTGCTCGCGCAAAAGACCGGCCTGCGCCGCTACCTGGTCGACGTTCAGCCGACCGAGCCAGTCTACTGGGGCTGATTTGGTGGGCCGTGCGCTCCGCGCGCGGCAATTGGACCAACGGCCTTCCCCACCGCGCGCGGAGCGCAGGTTCACCCACCAGACGAAAAACTCAATCGAACAGGTCGCGCTGCTGCAGGGCGTCGCGTTTGCCGCCGTCGAGCGTGCTCAGCGCCAGCAGCTGTCCAACCGAAAGCTCGGCCCACGCCGGCTCGGCCGCGAGCGCCCGCAACAGCACCGCACCTGCCAGCGCATCGTAAGGTGCCGCGTGATAGCGCCGCCGTTCCGTCGGGCAAAATTCCGCCGCCACCGCATCGACCGCCCCCTGCAGCCCGCACGCCACCACGAGTTCCGCCAACCCGTAGGCCGCGAGCCCCGGCCGCGCTTGGCGGTAGAGCGCGCCGGTATCAATCCACGGGCCCCAATCCGTCGACGACTGGCCCGGCCGGGCGAAGTCCGGGGCGTTGCGCGGATAGGGCCACACCGACTTGATCAACGAGTTTTCCGCCCCGGCGAAGTGCGCCGCGAGCGGACCGGTTTCCCGCCAATCCGCAAACTGGGCAAAGTCCTCGGCAAGCGGAGTCGCCCCGGCCAACGCCGCTTCATCCAACCCGTGCACGGCCACATCTTCGATGCGCAGCCGGCCGGTCGGCCGGCACAATCGCGTGTGCAGCGCCACGATTTGGCTGCCGCCCATCTCGACCACGCCGTATTCCACGATGCCGGAGGCAATGTTGCCTTCGAAATCGATGAAGTGGATGCGTTGCTCGGTCCAAGGGTTGGCCACGGCCTACACGGAACACACAGAACGGCGGCGAACGCAGCTTTTTTTCCGTGTCTTCCGCGGATTCCACGGGCATCACTGCGCACGTGGACCTGACCCCCTATCGCGACTTCCTGCCCGAGCTGGCCGCCGCCAGCGCCGACTGCATCCGGCCCTTTTTCGCGAACCCGGACCTCGTCGTGGAAACCAAGTCCGACGCCACGCCCGTCACCGCCGCCGACCGCGGCGCGGAGGAAGTCCTTCGCCGGCTGATCAAGGCGAAGTTCCCCGCCCACGGCATTGTCGGCGAGGAACACGGCAGCGAAAACCCCGACGCCGAATTCGTCTGGGTGTTGGACCCGATCGACGGCACCAAGAGCTTCATCACCGGCGTGCCGCTCTGGGGCACGCTCATCGCCTTGCTCCACCAAGGCCAGCCCGTCCTCGGCTGCATCAACCAGCCCATCCTCGGCCAACAGATGATCGGCGACGGCACCACCACCACGCTCAATGGCCGCCCCGTGCGCACGCGCGCCACCACGCGCTTGGCCGACGCCACATTCCTCACCAGCGACCCGTTCAACTACCGCCAGCGCCTGAGTGCTGGGGCCAACGACCTGCTCGCCCGCGCCAAGCTCGTGCGCACCTGGGGCGACTGCTACGGCTACCTGCTCGTGGCCGCCGGACTCGCGGACATCATGATCGATCCGATCATGAACCCGTGGGACATCGCCGCGCTCGTGCCCGTGATCCGCGGCGCCGGTGGCGTCATCACCGACACCAAGGGCAACACGCCCTACCCCGCCGAGAACACCGTCGCCTGCGCCACCCCCGCGCTGCACGCCGAAGTTCTGGCCGGGCTCAAGTTGT
>JAPOIC010000270.1 GCA_029979145.1 Opitutaceae bacterium | reverse complement strand
GCGCGGATGACATCGCCCACCTTGAGTCCGGCTTCGTGGGCCGGGGAGGGCACTGCGGTGCCGTTTTCCAGCGCCAGGGTCGGGGCCACGTAGCCGATGGTGGTCGAGGCTGCGGGGCTGCTGGTGGGCTGGCCGGCGAACCAGATGACGGTGCCGAGGGCGAGGGCGAAGAGGATGTTGCAGGCCGCACCCGCCACGAGGACGAACATCTTGCGGCCATAGGTCACGGGCGGCAGGTCGGCCACGTCGATGGAGCTTTCGCCCTCGATCTCGCTCATGGCCGCCAGCTGGGGCAAGGTCACGTAGCCGCCGAGCGGCAGCCAGGAGAGGCGATATTCGACGCCGTCCTTGCCGCGCCACGAGCAAATGGCCGGACCGACCCCGATGGAAAAGCGCTCGACGTGCAGCCCGCACCAACGCGCGGCGAGGAAGTGGCCGAGCTCGTGGACAAAGATGGATCCGCCGAAAAACAGGGCGACAAGGACGATGGCCCAGGCATTGGAGAGAAGGTCTTGAAAAAGTTCGGCGGACACGGGTTTCAGCGGGAGTTGAGCAGGGACCCGGCGACGCGCCGGGCTTCGGTATCGCAGCCGAGGACCGCGGCCAGGTCAGCGGGTTCCTGCGGGGCGATTGCGGCCAGAGTCTGTTCGACGACCCGGGGAATCGCAAGGAAAGGGATGCGACCTTCGAGAAACGCCGCAACGGCCACCTCGTTCGCGGCATTGTAGACGGAGGGGGCGCAACCGCCGGAGACCATCGTCTCCTGAGCGAGGCGCAGCATGGGGAAGCGGCCGGTGTCGACGGGTTTGAAGTCCAGCGAGAGCAACCGGGTGAAGTCGAGGGGCGAGTCCACGCCCGGGGCGCGCTCCGGGTAAAGCAGGGCGTGTTGGATCGCAAAGGTCATCGACGGCGGGCAGAGCTGGGCCAGCATCGCGCCGTCGCGGTATTCCACAAGGCAATGGACGATGCTCTGCGGATGCAGCACGGCATGGCACTGCGCCGGCTCGAGGTCGAACAGGCACTGCGCCTCAATCAACTCGAGGCCCTTGTTGGCGAGCGTGGCCGAGTCGACAGTGATTTTCGGGCCCATGGCCCAGTTGGGGTGCTTGAGCGCGTCGGCAGGGGTGACTTCGGCCAGTTTTTCCTGCGGCCAGTCGCGGAACGCCCCGCCGCTGGCGGTGAGCATGATCCGGCGCACGCCCGCTTGGGGGTGGCCCTCGATGCACTGAAAGACGGCATTGTGTTCGCTGTCGACGGGGAGGAGCCGCACGCCGCGCGCGCGGGCGGCGGCCATGACGAACTTCCCGGCGAGCACGAGGATTTCCTTGGACGCGAGGGCGATGGTCTTGCGCGCCGCGATGGCGGCGAGCGTGGGCTCAAGCGCGGTCGTGCCCACGACGGCCACGAGCACGATGTCGGCCTCGGTGAGCTGCGCCAGCTCGACCAAGCCCGCGATGCCCGCGTGGTAGGTGGTGCCCGGCGGGAAACGGCCGGACTGCTTCGCAGCGCCGGCGGCGGACTCGTCGAACAGGCCCACGTGCGGCACACGGTGCAATCGGGCAATGCCCGCGAGTTTTTCCCAGTCGCGGCGGGCGGCGATGCCGACGAGTTCGAGCTTGTCGGGATGCGCGGCGATGACCCGCAGGGAGTTTTCCCCGATAGAGCCGGTAGCGCCGAGAAGGACAACGCGCCGGCGGGTGACTGGAGTGGTGGCGGCCAAGGGGCGGGACAATGCCGGAATGGCCCGGCGGGGCGCAAGCGAAGAGGCGGCCGGGCCCGGCTCAGAGCAGGCTGAACAACAGGTAGCCCAGCGGGGCGGTGAGGATCAGGGAGTCGCTGACGTCAAACATGCCGCCGATACCCGGGATGATACCGCCGGAGTCCTTGATTGCGGCGCGGCGCTTGATGATCGACTCGACCAAGTCCGAAACAATGGCGGCACCGGCGATCGGGGCGGCAATGAGCGCGCCGACCAGCGGGGTCATGCCGACGGGCAAGACGTCGCGCCCAAGCCAGGCGATGAGCGCGCCAATGCCCATCGAGGTCAGCACGCCACCGACGGCGCCTTCCCAGGTTTTCTTCGGGCTGATTTCCGGCGACATCTTGTGCCGGCCGATGGCAAGGCCGGTGAGCAGGGCGCCCACGTCGCAGAATTTCGACACCGCTACGAGCCAGAGAAAGAGGACGATGCCCTGATTGGGCACGGCGGGGTTGGCAATCAGGATGCGCACGAAATACTGCAGCATCAGCGCCACGTAAATCAGACCGAACAGAGTCGCGGCCAAGGCTTCGACGCGCTTCGCGGCGGGGCGTTCACCGAGAATGCGGAGCGAGAAAATGATCACGGCGAGCGCGGGGGTGTGGCCGGCGCTCAACCCAAACTGCTGCTCCAGCCACGGACCGAGCGTGATGATGCCGCCGATCAACATGCCCAGCCGGTCGAACGGTGCGAGTCCGGCACTCGCGAGCAGGCGGTAGAACTCCGCCAGCGTGAGCACGGAAATCAGGCCGATCAGGATGACGGCGCCGGTGGTGCGGAAATACCACAGCGAGCCGCCGACGATCGCCCAGAGCAGGATGGTGCTGAAAATGCGCTTGGCCATGGAGTCAGGGGCTGGGGGTTTGC
>JAPOIC010000244.1 GCA_029979145.1 Opitutaceae bacterium | reverse complement strand
GCGAGTTTCTCCTCTTGGAACGGACGCATTGGCGGCGCGATCGCCACTTCGCCTGCGGCCCACGCATCGAAGAAATAGCGGCTGGTCTCGATGTTCGTCAGGTCGAACAGCTCGAAAAACCGGTAGATGACGTCGATCTTCTCGGGGTTACCCTCGATGTCGAAGAACAGGGCGTTCTCCAACGGGAACACATCGTCCGGACGCAGGCAAAAGACCCGGTGCCCGAGCAGCTGCAATTGCGCCGCCAACCATTCCATCTCCGGCCGGTAAGTGGCCGCCTCTTCGCTGACCACCAGCGCGATCAGGGGGTTGCGCTCGTTCGGACGAAGCGCCGTGAGCGACGCGTGAAAGGCTTTGATCATCGCGTCGCCCTCGCCCAGCACGCCGCCCTGCGCGGCATAAAGGCGGTTAAGGAACGCCGTGAGCCCGATGCCGCCCGGGACGGAATCGAGCTCGCTCATCACGAAGCCCTCATCCGTCAACAGCAGGTCGGGCCGCAGCACCGTAGGAAACGCGCCTTGGTTGCGCGGGTCACGCGCATGCGCGACGAGGTCCGCGGGTTTGCCGCGATCCAGGTAGTCGACCAACCACGGCGCGCGCAGCGGGCGGTTGCGCAGCAGGTTTTTGCCGGCGGCACTGCGCAGGTAGAGTTTTTCCAGCGCTTGGTGAAACGCCAGGCAGGCGGCGCCGATCTGGTTCAGCTCCTCGACCTGCGCCGGCGTCAAGGGCCAGGCGGTGGGCGACAGCTGCCAAGTCTTGTCCTCGAACAGCGGCTGGGCGGAAAGCTCGGCTTTGATCTGTTCGTAGGCGAGGTCGGACATGGCTGGCTCTTTGGTTAACGCATTCGCCCGGCAAGGCAAACGGCGGACGACGATTACTCGTCGTCCATCTGGATGTCCTTGTTGCGGTGGCGCGGGCAACCGGCGCGCAGCCAGGCGTTGATGAAGTGGTCGATGTCGCCGTCCATGATCTCTTGCACATCCGTCGTGCTGACGCCCGTGCGCAGGTCCTTCACCATCTGGTAAGGTTGCATGACGTAGCTGCGGATCTGTGAACCCCAGCCGATCTCGCCCTTCTCGCCGTAGAACTTCTCCATTTCGCTGCGCTGCTCATCGAGTTTCTTTTCGTGCAGGCGGGCCTTGAGGACCTTGAGCGCTGCGGCGCGGTTCTTGATCTGTGAGCGCTCGTTTTGGCAGACGACCACGAGGCCGGTGGGCAAGTGGGTCAGGCGCACGGCGGAGTCGGTCGTGTTCACGCCCTGGCCGCCCTTGCCGGAGGAGCGGTAGACGTCGACGCGGATTTCCGCCTCGGGGATGTCGATGTCGATCGAGTCGTCCACTTCAGCCACGACATCGATCGCGCAGAACGAGGTGTGTCGGCGCTTGTTGGCATCGAAGGGGCTGATGCGCACAAGGCGGTGCACGCCACGCTCGGCCTTGGCGTAGCCGTAGGCGTTCTCGCCCTTGATCATCATCGTCGCGCGGCTGATGCCAGCCTGTTCGCCGTCCTGCACGTCCATGAGCTCGACGGTGAACCCGGCGCGCTCGGCCCAGCGGTTATACATGCGAAAAAGCATGTCGGCCCAGTCGTTGGACTCAGTGCCGCCGGCGCCAGCCTGAATGGAAAGGATGGCGTTGTTGCGGTCGAACTGGCCGGTCAGGAACGACGCAATCTCCAGCGCGTCGATCTCGGTCATCATCGCGGCCGTCGTCGACTCGAGTTCCTTCTCGTATTCCTCCTGCTCGGCGCCCTCGGACATCTCGGCGAACTCGAGCAACACCCCGAGGTCGTCGACCTTCTTGCGGTAGGCGACGACCGGGTTTACGGCGCGTTTCAGGCCGTTGAGCTTGGCGATGTGCTTCTGGGCGCGGTCATTGTTGTCCCAGAAATCGGGTGCGGCCATCGAAGCCTCCATCGCCTCGATCTCCCGCTGCTTTTGTTCGCAGTCAAAGAAACCTCCACAAGTGGCCGGCGCGCTTCTTGATGTTCTCGATGTGGTCGAAAGTCTCGGGTGCGATCATGATAAGCGCCCAGCCTTGGCAGCCGGGGGGCCGTCGCAAGTGCAATCTCGGCGCCGGGCCCGCCGGGCTCAGCCCCGCAGGTTGCCTGCCGCCTGCTCGGCAAGAAAGGACGCGTAGGTGCGGCGCAAGCCGTCTTCGAGACTGATACGAGCGCGCCAGCCGAGTCCGGCAAGTCGCGAAACGTCCATGAGCTTGCGCGGCGTGCCATCGGGCTTTGAGGTATCCCAAGCAATCTTGCCCGGGAAACCGGTGACGGCAGCCACTTGCTCGGTCAGCTCGCGAATGGACACGTCCGTGCCCGTGCCTACGTTGATCCAGTCGGGCGGATTTTCCAAACCTAGGAGAAAGGCGCACGCATCGGCCAAGTCGTCGACGTGCAGGAATTCGCGCTTCGGCGAACCGGTGCCCCACGCGGTCACCTCGGTTTGTCCCGTCGCCTTGGCCTCGTGGAACCGCCGGATCAGCGCCGGCAGCACGTGCGAGTTCTGCGGGTGGTAGTTGTCGCCCGGCCCGTAGAGGTTCGTCGGCATGGCCGAGTGAAACATCACCCCATGCTGCTTCCGGTAATACTGGGCCAGTTTCAGCCCGGCGATCTTGGCGATGGCATAGGCTTCGTTGGTCGGTTCGAGCGCACCGGTCAGGAGGCAGTCCTCAGGCATCGGCTGGGGCGCGTGCTTCGGGTAGATGCACGAACTACCGAGGAACAGCAGCCGTTTCACTCCGGCCCGATGCGCGCCGTGGATGCAGTTCGCGGCGATGGCGAGGTTGTCATAAAGGAAATCCGCCGGATAGGTGTGGTTCGCGTGAATGCCGCCGACCTTCGCCGCCGCAATGATCGCGGCGTCGGGTTTTTCCGCAGCGTAAAACGCGTCGACCGCCGCCGAATTCGTCAGGTCGAGTTCGCGTCGCGTGCGCAGGACGAGTTCGACGCCAGCTTCAGCCTGAAAGCGGCGCACGAGCGCGCCACCCACCATGCCGTTGTGTCCGGCGATGAAGAGTTTCATGCGAACGGGGTCTGCGAGACGGCCGGGAGACTGGCGATCTGGGCCTCGCGCTTGGCAAGATCCAGGTCAGCCTCGGTCATGATCTTGACCAGCTCCTTGAATTTCACCTTCGGCTCCCAGCCGAGCTGGCGCTTGGCCTTGGCGGGATCGCCGATCAGGAGATCGACCTCCGCGGGGCGTTCGTAGCGGGCGTCATATTTCACATACTTCT
>JAPOIC010000168.1 GCA_029979145.1 Opitutaceae bacterium | reverse complement strand
AGATCCGCGGCAGCTCTTGCACGTCGGTGATCAGGTAGGAGTGCTTCACGATCGGCAGGGTCATGCCGTAGAAGTCGGTTTCCTGGAACGCCATCTTGCCGATGTATTTGGTATACACCTGGCCGGTGATGGCCACGAGGGGGACGGAGTCCATGAAGGCGTCGGCGATGGCCGACACGAGGTTGGTGGCACCGGGGCCGCTGGTGGCCATGCACACGCCGACCTTGCCGCAGGCGCGCGAGTAGGCCTCGGCGGCGAAGGACCCGCCCTGCTCATGGCGGGGCAGAATCACGCGGATCTTGTCGCTGCGGGCAAGGGCCTGGTGCAGCTCCTGGGAGGCGCCGCCGGGATAGGCGAAAATCGTGTCCACGCCCTCACGGATCATGCACTCGACGACGGCGTCGGCACCCTTCATTTCGCGGCCGATTTCGGTCTTCGGGAATGCAGCGGGAGAGGTCGTGGTTTTCATAGGGCGGAAAAAAGGGTGGCCAACGAAGCAATTTCCGGGCGTTTGGGCAAGTCTGCGGGTGCGGGGGATTGTCATACGGTTTTTCAGTTGGCGGGGCCCGGGAGGGGGCTCAGCTTGGGCGCATGTTGAAATTGTTGTTCATCGGGGACATCGTCGGTCGCCCGGGCCGCGATATCGTCAATGAGCGCCTCGCCTCCCTCCGGACGGAGCACGCCCTGGATTTTGTCGTGGCCAACGGCGAGAATGCCGCGGCCGGCGCCGGAATCACAGGGGCCATCGCGCAGTCGCTCCTCGGGGCCGGCATCGACGCCATCACCCTCGGCGACCACGTCTGGGACCAGCGCGAATGGGCGCACGAAATCACTACCATCGAACACGTCTGCCGTCCCGCCAACCTGCCGGCGGCCTGTCCGGGTTGGGATCATTTGATCATTGAGGCACGGGGATTCCGGGTGGGGGTCTTCACGGTGCTGGGTCGGCAATACCTGGGGATGAAGGCCGAGTGCCCGTTTCTGTGTGCCGACCGCATGATCGATCAGCTGCGCAGCCAGACCGACGCGATCATCGTCGAAATCCATGCCGAGGCCACCTCCGAAAAGCAGGCACTGGGCTGGTATCTGGACGGGCGCGTGACTGCGGTGCTTGGCACCCATACCCATGTGCCGACCGCCGATGCCTGCGTGCTGCCCAAGGGCACGGCATTCATGTGCGACGTCGGCATGACCGGGCCCTATGCTTCGGTGCTAGGTCGCGAGGTTGAGCCCGTGGTGGCGAAATTCCTCGACGGCATGCCGCGGCGTTTTCCCGTGGCGGAGGGCGATGTGCGGCTCTCCGGTGCGATGATCGAGATCGACCCGGGCATGGCCCGCGCCGAGAAGATCGAACTGCTGACGGTGCGCTGAGGCGTCGATGCGCGAAAGGTGGAACGCGTTGTCCCCAACGCGTTGGGACGCGCGGAGCGCGCCGAGTCGGCGGGAGCCAAGCGCATTGAGGTCAATGCGCTCCACCGAGGGTAGGGCGCGTTGTCCCTAACGAGGCGTCGGTGGAGTGGCCGTTGCAATCGCGGCGGGTTGCGGACAACCCCCCCTACCGTCCGATCCTGGCGCTGGCTCAGCGTGCGGTGGCGGGTTCCTCGAACACGCCAAGCTTGCGGTAGCGCTCGTAACGGGCGTCGAGAAGCTTGTCGGTCGTGAGCTTGAGCAGATCCTTGAGGTGTTTCTGCAGGCTGCGACCGAGCGCCTCGGCGGCGGCCTCGCTGTCGTAATGCGCGCCACCCATCGGCTCGGGGATGACTTCCTCGACTACACCGAGATCCTCCAAAGTGGCGGCATTGAGTTTAAGCGCCTCGGCGGCTTGGGCAGCGGCAGAGCCGTCTTTCCACAGAATCGCGGCGCAACCTTCGGGCGAAATCACCGAGTAATAGCTGTTCTCGAACGTGATCACGCGGTCAGTCACGCCGATGCCGAGTGCGCCGCCGGAGCCGCCTTCACCGACGACAATTGCGATGCTGGGCACCTTGAGCATGGCCATTTCGCGGAGATTGACGGCGATGGCCTCGGAAACATGGCGCTCCTCGGAGCCGATGCCGGGGTAGGCGCCGGGGGTGTCGATGAACGAAAGAATGGGGAGATGGAACTTCTCGGCCATTTTCATGAGCCGGAGCGCCTTCCGGTAGCCCTCGGGCTGGGGCATGCCGAAGTTGCGTGCGATCTTCTCCTTGGTGTCGCGGCCCTTTTGCTGGGCGATGATCATGACCGCGTGGCCGTTGAAGAAGGCCGTGCCGCCGATCAAGGCGCGGTCGTCGCGAAACTGGCGGTCACCGTGCAGTTCAAGGAAGTCCTCGCAGAGCAGGTTGACGTAATCCAGAGCGTAGGGGCGCTTCGGGGGGCGGGCGATCTGCACGCGCTGCCAGGGCGTGAGGTTGGAGTAGATTTCGCGACGGGTCTGCTCGATCTTCTTCTCGATCGCGGTGATCTCCTTCTTCAGGTCGAGGTTGCTCTCCAAGGACTGCTGGTGCAGCGCGTCGAGCTGCATCGCGAGTTCGCGGAGGGGCTTTTCGAATTCCAACACGTAGGCCGGCGATTCCATGACGGGAAAAATTACCGGCGCAGCGCAAGGCGTGTCAACGGGTGGGATTCAGTTTATTCCCTCAGCCGGATCGGGTGGGTTTTGCAATTGGTCCTTCCAGCCCAGCACCCGGGCCTGGGCCCCAAATTTCTCGGCCATGGGCTTGTCGCCCCGCTCCATCCAGATCCGTGAAAGGGTGGTGTTGATGAAGAGGTCGTTGGGCCGCAGGGCGTGGGCCTTTTCCGCGGCCTGCAGGGCCTCATCAAGCGTCCGGCGGCTGAAGTGGATCTCCGCCAAGGCGTGCCAGACGGCGAAGGAATCGGGGGCGGCGGTCGCGGCGCGGTCGAGCTTGGCGATCGCCTGGTCGGCGTCGCCCATCGTGTAGTCGAAGGTGGCGTCGTCGATGACGGCCTGGAGTGCTTCATCGGTCACAAGTGACAGGGTAGGGCGCTCGGGTCGCCGCCGCCAAGCCCGCGCTCAGAGAATCAACATCGCATCGCCGTAGCTAAAGAACCGGTATTTGTGGGCGATGGCTTCGCGATAAATCTCGTGCAGCCATTCGATGCCGTCGGTCGAGCCAGGTGAGAGGAACGCGGACACCAGGCAGAGCAGGGTGGAGCGCGGTTGGTGGAAATTGGTGATGAGCGCGTCGACGCCACGGAATTCGGCCGGCGGGTAAATGTAGATATCGGCTTCGCCGACGAAGTCTTCCATGGTCGGCCTTTCGTGGTGGCGCAAAAAGTGTTCAACCGTGCGCACGGTGGTGGTGCCGACGGCGATTCGCCGGCCGGTGGGCGCGAAAAGGCGTGTGGCCGTGGCGCGCGGCATCTCGTAGAGTTCGCGATGAATGTCGTGCGCTTCCACCGTCTCGCTCGCGATCGGGCGAAACGTGCCCAAGCCGACGTGCAGGGTTACGTCGGCGGTGTCGACGCCGCGTCGCGCGCTCTCCGCTAGCAACTCGGGCGTGAAGTGCAGACCGGCCGTGGGCGCGGCCACGGCCACTTGGCGACCGCGGTCAGCGTAGACCGTTTGGTAGCGCGAGAGGTCCTGATCGCGTCGGGATTCATCGTCGCGCTGGATGTAGGGCGGCAACGGCACGGAGCCCAGCCGGTTGGCCAGTTCCACGATGCCCTCGCCGGACCTCGTGGTCAGGCGGACGAGCGTCGAGCCCTCCGCTTCCTTGGCCACGATCTCGCCGGTAAACTCACCCTCGCCGTGGGCAAACGTGGCCCCGACCGGCAATCGCTTCCCGGGCCGGACGAGACAGCGCCACACCGACTCGCCATCCGCCGGACGCAAGAGCAAGCACTCCACCTGGCCGCCGGTCGGACGCACGGCGCGCAGGCGCGCGGGGAGGACGGCGGCGTTGTTGCGGAACAGCGTGTCGCCGGCGTTCAGAAAGTCCGGCAGGTCGCAAAATTGATGATGACTAACCGTGTGCGCGGCGCGATCCACGACCAGGAGCCGCGAGGCATCGCGCCGGGTGGCGGGCGACTGCGCAATTAGGCGTTCGGGCAGGTCGTAATCGAAGAGGTCAGTCGAGAGCGGCACGCGGGAAATGAAGGCTTGCGCTTGCGCCGGGGGCGAGTTTGTTCCGTTCTTCCCTCAGCGCCGAGCTAGCTCAGTTGGTAGAGCAATGCTTTCGTAAAGCATGGGTCGTCGGTTCGAGTCCGATGCTCGGCTCCATTTTTAACCCCGTCCGGCGGCGCCGCGGCGGGGTTTCTTGTTTAATTCAGCGGGATGTCGTCATCCGCCAGGCCGCCTTGGAGATCGCGGTGAAGTTGCAGGGTGTCGATTTCGCTGCGCAGGTGCCGGTTGAAGAGGTCGAGGCGCGTGCCGACGTCGAGGGTCTCCAGCAAGGTCTGCTTGATTTGCGGGTCCTCGCAAAAGCTGAAGGCGGCGAGGTCGGCAAAAGTGTCCGGATCCTCCACGGTGCGGAGGAAATCGGTGAGTTCCTTCGCTTGGTGGCCGGTGCAGGCCTGTTTCTCGGTGAGCAGCTTGAACGATTGTTGACGTCGCGTGGCGTCGCCTTCCGGGTCGTCGCTGGCGTCGCTGCGGAGCGCGCGAATCTGGATCACGCGGTAGGGCTCCTCGCCAGCGATCCCGAGGATTTCCGCGCGGCAGAGCCCCTGCAGGAGGAGGTTGGAGGTACCGTTATCGTTCTTCTGGCAGGCGCGGATGATGCCGACCGTGGCGACGCGGTGCGGCGGTTCAAAGGCATCTGGATCTTGGGCCTTGGTGGCGTCCAGACCCACAACCGCCATCAGCCGATCGCGAGCGAGCACATCGCGCAGCATCTGGCGGTAACGCGGCTCAAAGATGTGCAAGGGCATCAGGGCCTGCGGGAAGAATACCATCCGGGGGAGAGTCATGACCGGCACCTCGTCCGGCACCACAATTTCCATTTCCATGGGCGGACCTTAATTATGCCTTCCGCAGGATTCAAATCCCGGGACGCGAATTGTGACACACATGACGCAGCGGTCAGGTGGCACTGTGACACAAGTGTGCCATTGTGGCCTGAATCCGCGGAGCCAAGCACTTGGGATTATTGACGGAAGTTTTTTAAGAAAATGAATAATAGTAACTAGTGTT
>JAPOIC010000155.1 GCA_029979145.1 Opitutaceae bacterium | reverse complement strand
GGCTCTGGTCGCCATCAACAAGGCCGCCGAACTCCAAGGTTCCGACAACAAACAGTTGCCCAATCTCCGCGCCGCCATCGAAGAATACATCAAGGCCCGTGCGGCAGCCCTCCAAGGCACCTCCGAATAACCACCATCCACCACCAACCTCTCCCTAGATTTTATGAAGAAAGTCTACGTCATCTTCCCCGCCTTGGCCCTGCTGCTGTTTTTCGGCTACTGGTGGAGCTACAACAAGCAATACGAGGCGGACAAACTTGCCGCTGAAGAAGCCAAGCGCCAAGCGCTGATCGACAAGCGCGAGCAGGAAGCCCGCGATCGCGAAACCGCCATCAAGCAGGCTCTGGAAAAGCAGGCCGAGCAGCGCGCGGAGCGCGAGGACCGCGAGGCCAAGCGCCAAGCCGAGCGCGAGGAGCGCCAAGCCGCCAAGGAAGCCCGCGACAAGGCCGACCGCGAGCGCCAAAAGCTTAAGCGCCAGCTCGAACTCCTGACTCAGGATGTCGAGAAGGAAGCTGAAGCCGTCACCAAACTCGAGGAACGCAAGAAATTCCTCGTCGCCGAGGAAGCCTTCCTCCGCACCTATGTGACCAAGGCCGAGGCCAATCAAAGCGCACTCACTCAGGTGATCCAAAAGATTGCCGACGCCGAGGCCGCCCGCGCCAAGGCCGCCGCTGAGGCCGCCAAGCAAAAATCCTGACCCCAACCATTACTTACGATCTCATGAAAAAGTGGCTCTATATTGTCGCCCCAGCCGTCATGCTGGTGGTGTTCACCTTCTTCTACTTTGGTCAGGCCAAGAGTCTCGCGCAAAAAGAACTCGAGGATAAGGCGAAGATCGAGGAGAAGCGCCTCGAAGAAGAAGCCAAGCGCGCGGCCATCGAAGAAAAGGCCCGCCTGGATGCTGCCAAGCGTGCCGAGGAGCGCGAAGCCGAAGCCGCCAAGAAGGAGGCCGACCGCGTCGCCAAGTTCCTCGCCGAAGGCGCCGAAATTCAGCAGGCGACCGACGAATACAGCACTGAGGCCGACCGCTACGCCAAGGAAATCTCCGAGCTCGAGATCAGGCTCGACACCCTGCGCAAGCAGAAGGAAGACCTCAACGCTCAGGTCCTCGCCAGCGCCAAACGCGTGGAGCAGGCCAAGATCGACAAGCGCAACGCCGAAATCGAGATCCAGCGCAAGACTGAGGTCATGGTCAATCGTGCCGAAGCAAGCACCTTGGCGCAGATGCCCGCCCCGGTCACCACCGGCCGTCGCTGATCACTCCTCTCACCCTCTCAAAACCCGGCAGAAACGGCCGGGTTTTTTTATGCCTACGGCAGACAATTTCGCCCAAGATTTGAGTTGCGGTGCCCTCGCTCGTTTCCTTTGCTGCGCATCCCTGTCGTGAATCGGAGGAATATCGGGGCGTAGCTTAGCCTGGTAGAGCGCTACGTTCGGGACGTAGAGGTCGGGAGTTCGAATCTCCCCGCCCCGACCATTCCACCCATTCACACCAAAAAGGGATTGTAGCGCCGCTCGATTTGGACGGTCGTCATCGGTCCGTGACCTGGTGCCACCACTGTGTCGTCGGGGCAAAGACCAAGAATCCGCCGCAGGTGCGTTTGCTGCAGCGTCTTGTCGTAGAATGCCCCTCCGGCCGAACCAGCAAAAAGCAGATCGCCCGACACCAGCAAGGCCGGACCGCCCGCATCAACGCGCACCAAATAGCAATTGTGCGCTGCGGCATGCCCAGGCGTGCGAAAGGCAGTGACTTTGAGCCCGGACCATATCCAGGTATCCCCCTCGCCCATCGGCTGGCCACAGGGTGCCTTGGCGGCCGCAGGGACCCGGGCGGTGGAAATGCCAAAATAGTCCACCACATCGCAAAGCCCGCCGGTGTGTTCACCTTCGACGTGGGTCAAGAACACCGCCTCAACCTTCGCAATCGGTTTCGGCCACGATTCCAAGAGCGCACTTAGGCTGGGTCCCGTATCGAAGAGCACTCCGACATCACCGCCCGTCTTGGTCACGACGTAGGCATTGGCGCAGCCAATGCCGTGCGCCATCGCAACGACATGCACGGCAAATGGTAGCTTTGGACTGTCCGCCCGCGGGTAACAGCAACAACCCAAGGCACACAGACCAACCTCGTTCAAATCCAAAGCCCCGGCGAGGCGGCGCAGCTCATTGCAGGAAAGGTCGCTCCGGTAATCCAAGGAATCCTGAATCCGCTGGCGCGAGACCCCGGTCGCCTCTCCCAATGCCGCGACGGAAATGCCCCGCTGTCGGATGGCTTTCTCGAGCACATCCCCCACCTCGTCCTCGAGCAGGGTCAATACTTTGGGCATGCCCGAGGCTGTGCCGTTTCACCACCGGCCGCAAAATGATTTTGTTTTCCCTCCAAACTCTCCGCAGCCTTTGACCATGGACGACTCACAACGCGAAGTGCTGGAGATTTTCAAGCGGACCGGGGCCCTGCTCGAGGGCCACTTCGTGCTGCGTTCCGGCCTGCACAGCGGCCATTTCTTCCAATGTGCGCGGGTCTGCGAGCAGCTGGATGCCGTGGAGCGCTTGGCCAGTCTGCTCGTGCCCAAGCTCCGGGGCTTGGAATTCAGCACCGTGCTCGCACCGGCGATGGGCGGTTTGGTCATCGGCCAGGAACTGGCTCGTCAGACCAAGTCGCGCTACCTTTTCGCAGAAAAACAAAATGATGTGCTCGTGATGCGCCGCGGGTTCACCCTGACCCCGGGCGAGAAAGTCCTGATCGCCGAGGACGTCTTAACTCGGGGCGGCCGGGCCCGGGAATGCATCGATATCGTCAAGGCCGCGGGTGGCGTCCCGGTGGCCGTAGCTATGCTGGTCGATCGCAGCGCGAATGAGTCACGATTCGACATTCCTGCGATTTCCCTGCTCGAACTGAGTTTCCCCACCTACGAGGCCGACCAGCTGCCGCCGGAACTCGCCGCCATCCCGGCTCACAAGCCCGGGAGCTGACGTTCAGTCCTTGTTCAGCGTCAGGTAGCGGTATTGGCCGCGGTAGTAGACCAAAAGCAGATTGCGGCCATCTCTGAGCAAACCGCGCGCGCCGGCCAAGTCACTGGCCACGCTCCGGTTGATCTCCACGATTACCACGTCCGGAATCAGATATCCGGCATACGGCGAATTTTCGGCAACTCGCGTAATGACCAAGCCGGCAACTCGTGGGTCGAGCCCCAACCGGCGCCGCAATTCGGCAGAAACAGGCTCCACCTCCACGCCGTCGACCAGCTCGTTTGGCTGCTCGGTAAACTGGCCCAGCTCGACATCTACCGCGCGTTTTTCGCCGTCGCGGGCATATTCGATTTTCACCTGTGATCCTGGTGTGGTCTGGGCGATCAACAGACGCAGGTCCTCCAACGCCGTGACCGGCCTGCCGTCCACGGCAAAAATCACGTCGGCCGGCTTGAGCCCGGCCGCCTCGGCTGGTCCTCCATCGTTCACGTTTGTAATCACCACGCCGCGCATCGTATTCGGCAGCTTGAGCGCCTCCAAAATCTCCGGGGTGACCGTTTCGGCGGATGCCCCCAGATACCCCCGGGCCACGGTGCCCGTCTCCACCAAGCTGTGCATGATCGAGGCGGCGAGATTGATCGGAATGGCGAATCCGATGCCGATGTTACCCTTGGTCGTCGAAACGATCGCGCTGTTGATGCCCACGAGCCGTCCCTTGGCGTCAACCAAGGCGCCGCCGGAGTTGCCCATGTTGATGGCCGCGTCCGTCTGAATGAAATCCTCGTAGCCCGCGACGTTCTCCAGCAGACCGAGCGAGTTGCGCCCCTTCGCGGACACGATTCCCATGGTGACGGTCTGGCCAACCCCCAGCGGGTTGCCGAACGCGAATACCACATCGCCCACGCGGAGCTGGTCACTGTCAGCCAAGGTCACGGTGGTCAGGCCTTCCGCTTCAATCTTGATCACCGCCACATCGGTCTTGGGGTCGGAGCCAATCAGCGTAGCACGGAATTCACGATCGTCCGGCAACAGCACGCTCAATTCGTCCGCACCCTCGACCACGTGGTTGTTGGTGATGATGTAACCGTCCGGGCTGACAATCACGCCGGAGCCCAGGCCTTCTTCTTTCTCCGCACGGGGCCGCGACGGTGCACCAAACAAACGCGCCCACGGATCCGTGGCCCGGCTGGTGACGATTTTGGTGGAGTAAACGGACACGACAGCCGGTTGCACGCGCTCGACCATATCTGCATAACTGGCGACCTGCGGCGCCGCGCCAGTCGCAAGCGGCGTCGGATCCACGGAAAACTTCGGTTGCGCCACCGCCGCCGGAGCGGTGCCCGCCGGTGCGTCCTTGCCTGTCACCAAAAGCGCCGCCGCCCAGCCCAGCAGGCCGGCGAAGAGAATGAGCGAAGCAACGCGGGTTCTCATGCTGATTCAGAAACCTTTGATTTTGAACAAGCTGGTCACGCTCTCGTTGCTGTTTATCCGCACAATTGCTTCACCGAGGATCGTGGCCACGCTCAAAACCGTAATCGGCAGGCCATGGGTGTTCGCCGGCGTGGAATTCGTGGTGATCAGTTCGTCGATCAATCCGCTTTTCAAGCGCTCGACCGCAATGTCGTTGAGAATACAGTGGCTCACGGCGGCGCGCACGCTCACCGCGCCATGCTCGCGCAACATTTTGGCCGCGGCCGTCAGGGTGCCGGCTGTTTCCGTGATGTCGTCAACCAGCAACACGTCGCAGCCGTCGACTTCACCCACAATGTTCATGGCCTCGACCGAGGTCGCGCTCTTGCGCTTCTTGGCGACCATCCCGAGCGCGGCCCCCATCGTGTCGGCATACGCCGCCGCCATCTTCATGCCGCCGACATCGGGCGAGCACACCACCAGCGGTCGATCGCGTTTTTGGCCGGAAAGGTATTCGAAGAACACAGGCGATGCGTATAGGTGGTCGACCGGTATATCGAAGAAGCCCTGAATCTGCTGGCTGTGCAGATCCATCGTCAGGATCCGCGACGCCCCCGCCGCCACGAGCAGGTTGGCCACGAGCTTGGCCGTGATCGGCACGCGGGGCTGGTCCTTCCGGTCCTGCCGGGCGTAGCCATAGAATGGAAGCACGGCCGTGATTCGCTGCGCCGAGGCGCGGCGCGCGGCGTCGATCATGATCAACAGCTCCATCAGATGATGATTTGTCGGCGGGCAGGTCGACTGGATAATGAAGACATCCTTGCCGCGGATGTTTTCGTTGATCTTCACGAACGATTCGCCGTCCGGGAAGCTGGTGACCGTGGCCTCGCACAGCGGTTCGTCGATCGCCCGGCAAATTTCCTCGGCCAAGGGCCGGTTTGAATTGCCGGAAAGGATTTTGAGACGGGATTCGCTCATGATGCAAATGACTAGCCGCCAGCGTGGCTTCAGG
>JAPOIC010000019.1 GCA_029979145.1 Opitutaceae bacterium | reverse complement strand
GGCGCTTCGTTCGCCATCACCAAGGAGCTCTCCGTCTACGCCTCCCACTCGAACACCTTCAAGTTCAACAGTGGTATCCGTGGCGGTCTCTGGGCTGGCGACGAACTGCTCTGGGCAGCAGACGCCATCGCCTATGGTGGTGGTTCCTTCAGCTACCGTGGTGTGACCATCACGCAGCCTTCGCAGCTGACGTCGGTGCTCCAATCCGTGGGCGCCTTCGACAAGATCAAGAACGAGACCGGCACTAACCTCGAGTTCGGCGTCAAGCTGGCCTCCGAGGATAATAAGTATGTCGGTACGCTCTCGGTCTTCTCGGCCACCCGCGCCAACCAGCGCTTGGACGACGGCGCCGCCCAGTCAAACCTGGAAGAGCCGCTCAACTACAGCACGACCCTGTTCCCCGTCGGTTCGCCCTATCGCAGCACGCGTCTGCTCCGCTGGCGCACGACCGACCTCGAGAACAAGATCGAGGGTGCTGACTTCGACGTCACCTGGACGCCGAACCGTAACCTCCAGGCCAAGATCAACGGTGCTTGGATGTGGACCGCCAAGACGGTCTACGACAAGACCCGCTTCGCCCCTGGCACCACTGGGTATAACAACTACAGCGCTGCTGCCAAGGTCGCTGCGGACATCTACTACGGTGCCCGTCTAGAGAACGTTCCGGAATATCGCCTGAACGCCTTCGGCAAGTATACCTTCACCGATGGCCCCGTTCGCGGCCTCTCCGTCGGCGCTGGTATGCGCTACTCCTCCGAGACCGTGGTCAGCCGTTCGGTTGACTGGAACCCGCTCAACGGCGGTCTCCAGGGTGGTGACTACCTCGTGTTCGACCTGACCCTCGGTTTCCCCTGGGAAATCGCCGGCTACAAGGTCAGCACGCAGCTGGGTATCTACAACGTGACCGACGAAGTCTACTTCGAAGGCCGCAACGCCCTGTCGCCAGCGCGCAACTGGGTGCTGTCCAATACCCTCAGCTTCTAAGCTGATCCGTCATACCTGACGCTCCCTTCAAGGGCGGAGACCTCGCGGTCTCCGCCCTTTTGTTTGCCCAATTCGCCACGGTTCCCGCAGCCGCATTGTCGCATCTCTGGCGCCACAAATCACACCACCCCGACTTTCCGCCTGGCATGACCAACGTTCCGAACTCTTCGCGTCTCGGACCACCCGGGAGCAGCCGATAATTCGCCAAAGCGAAGTGCATTTCGATTTCGCCGGCAGACGCGCACCCCTTGGCGGAGCAGCACCCGGCCCAACGCCATCCCGAAACGTGCAGGCCGCCAGAGTCTACACCTTGGCCGCGAACCCTTTCTCTCATTGCCGCTGGACAGCCTCCATTGCGTGACGCCGCGCACCCGCTTGATCGGATTCTCCGGCGAACGGGTGACCGAAATCATCGCGACCCCTCTGAACGCGCGCCCGACGGTCGGCCAGGTCACTGCGGCTGGCGTTCCAGCTCCAACAATCTCGCGCGGTCGCCCGGATCCAGGACAATTTCCAGCGCGTGGGCCAGCACCGCATCCGCTTCCGCACCCATCCCCTGCTTGCGGTAGACCTTGACGACGGAGCGGATCAAATCGCGATTGCGCGGAAAGGCCGCCAGGCCCTCATTCAGCCGCGCCAGCTGCCCGGCACTGGGAGTGCCCGCGGCCAGCAAATCGGCCATCAAGTGATACGCCACGACCAATGGCGGCGCATGGCGACGGGCGGTTTCCAGCAACTTCATCAGCTCGGCAATCTGCGCTTCGCTCAGGCCGGCGGCCGGCGCCGCGGCCAGTTGCTCCTGAAACCGAATGCGCGCCAGCTCATAATAGACGCGCGGCCGGGTGTCGCCACCCGCCACTGCCTGCTCCAGCCAGCGGCGAGCCCCGAGATCGTCGCCCACGTCGCATTCGCACAGGCCCATCAGGCCAGCCAGACGCGGACTGGAATCGCCGAGGTCGAGCCCGCGGCGCAAAGTCACCAAGGCTTGCTCGACATAACGATCCACCAAACGCGGCGCAAATCGCCGAACGTAGTCGATCTTCAGCCGGTCGAGGTCGCCCTTGACGACGGCCACGTCGCTCTCGGTGGCCATGCGCACGGCATAGGCTGGCATTTCCGAAAAGTGGCTCGGTTTCAGGTCGAACTCACGGCGAATGGCCTTGCCGAGATACTGGTGCAGCTCTTTTTCCGCTTCGGCGTAGTTCATGCCGAAGCAACCCACGAAGTCCGCCTCGGTTGGCTGCTTGCGATCCGCCAGCCGCGCGAGCTGCCACAGGCCTTCGCGGCCGCCTTTCACGTCGTCGAGCGCCCAACGCACAAACAGGGCCGCCTGCGCGCGCCACTGGCGCACCTGCAGGCTGCCCGGCGCGGGCGGCGGCCCGCCCAGCAGCTCGGCGAGCGGGATGAAATCCGGCTTGTGCCCGCGGCGGACGGCATGGGTTTGCTCATTCGAGATCCAGACAAACGGGGCCAAGCGCGCCACGCCCCCGGGCATCTTGTGGCGATTCTTGATCTCCATCGCAAAGTTCTGCGAGCCGTAGGGATCGAGCGTCACGGTCGGGTAAAGCTCCATCACCCCCTCGAAGAACCACGCCGGGAGTTCCGGGCTGCGGCGCACGAGCAACTCGCGCAGGTAATCCCCGCGAATGCTCAGCCGGCCCACCATGAAGCCGCCCTCGTTCAGGATGAAATAGATCCCGCGCCCATCCATGTCCCAAAACCCATAGCTGCGCATGATGCCGATGTTCCACGTCAACACCGGTTCGGAGCCAGGCTGCTGCTCGCGCTGCTTGAGCCGGTCGATCAACGACTGGGGCACGGCCGCCTTGTCGCGGTCGGAGTGCAGCACGTAGACCACCGGCGCGGATGATTGGAACAGCAGGTCGGGCGGCAGGATCTGGCCAAGCGCCTCCTGTAGGCGGAAGAGCTGCACCATCACGCGGTTTGTCACGTCGTCCATGCAGGACGACAACAGCTCAATGTTGCCCATCTTGGCGTAGCGCCACGAAGTCCCGTCGCCCTCGACCGTGTATGGCGGCAGCCGCACCACCGTCTCCGCCGGGGCCTTGGCCTGCTTGATCTCGATGATGCCGGTCTGCTCGTTGTAATTCGCCTCCAGACCGGTGTCGCTCAGCAGCCGGTCCAAGGCCTCCCGGACCGAGTAATAGCCGCGCACCGCATTGGTCTTCACCCCGGCAGTAAGCTCGGTCGGGAACAGCACCTGCAGGCCGGTCTGGACCGCAAACTCGTTCAGCGAGATTTCGGCCGAGCCCACGGCGAGGTCGATTCGGCGCGTGGCCGCGGTGGCGGTCATCGCGCTCAACCACCACAGACTCAAAATAAATCCTTGGCGCAGTCGTTTCCGCAAACTCGTCATCCGCACGTCATCCCGGTTATCGACGGCTCAAGACGATCGTTTCGTTTTCGTCGTAGCTGACCTTCACCCCGTAGTTGCCCTGCAGCATGCTCACAAAGCCCGCGGCGTTGTCGGCGCGGAAAAGTCCGCTGAAACGCAGCTGCTCCAGCGCCGGGTCCGCAATCCGGAGGCGCACCCGGTTCAAACCATTGAGCATCTCCACGACCTGCACCAGCGAGGCGCCGCGCAGCTGCAGACGCGGCACGCGCCACTGCAGGCGCGAAGCCATCTCCGCCGGGCTCAAAATCTCCACCGGCGGAATGCCATCCGCCGGATCGTAGCTCATCAGCACGCGCCCGCCTGCGCCCACCAGTAGTGGATCGGGAATCTCGGTCTCGGACTCCGACCGGGCCACGCCCACGCGGCCCTCGGTCACCAGCACATCCGCGGCCTCGTCGGTGCGCTCCACCGCGAACGCCGTGCCGACCGCGCGGACGGTGACCGCTCCGGCGCGCACAAAGAACGGCCGGTTCGCATCGTGAAACACCTCGAAATGAGCCGTGCCGCTGATCAGCCGCACGACGCGCTGCTTGGCGGTGAAGGACACACTCAACAAGGCGTCCCCATCCAGCTCCACCACGGTGCCGTCTTCCAGCACCCGTTGCTCGGGCCTCAGGATCACGGCCTTGGCCGTCGGCGCCGGCACGGCTGCAGTCGAGGCCACCATGACGGGTTCCGCTTCACGCTCAATCACCGGGGCTTCTGGTGCCGCCGGCCGCAGGGAAACCCATGCGGTCAGGGTCAGGGCCGCGGCCGCGGCCAAACCACCCCAGAGCACCACCTGTCGACGGCGGTCGCGCTGGCGTTCCCGGCGACCCAACTCGATCAACATCCAGTCGGCCATGCCATCGGCCCGGGCGTCGTCCAGCTTCTCCCAAGGTTCACATACCTCCGCCCAGGCCTGGGCTTGGGCGGGATCGTCGGCCAGCCAGGCTTGAAATTCGGCTTCCTCCGCGGCGGACAGGCCCACGTCGTGACGCGCCAGCCATTCGGCGGCTGTGTCCAACAGCGCTTGATCGGGTGCCAGGTCCATGGTCAACGCCGGGTAATGCCGCGATCGCGGAAATGGGCGGCGCATTTGGCGGCCCCGCGGGCCACCTGCACCTGCACGGTCTGCACCGACAACCCCAGCCGGCTGGCAATATCCTTCTGCGACACCCCGCGCAGTTTGCGCATGACGAAAATTTCCCGGCAACGGGGGGGCAGTGTGTCTATGGCGTCCATCAGCATGGCAATTTCCTGCCGACGGTTGAGCACCTCGGCAGTATCAGGGCCCGCTTCTAGGATGCCCGGTACGGTCAAATCCGTTACAGGTTCATCGGAAAAAATCTGGGGGCGCCGCAGGATGGAGAGCGCGGCATTCCGCGCCGTGGTGAACAGGTAGGCCTTGGGCGACACGATGTCATGCTGGCGCTTGGCTTCCAGCAGCCGGAGGTAACTTTCCTGCACGATGTCGTCGACGTCGCGAATACCCGGGAAATGGCTGCGCCGGGAGGCCTTGAGCGCCGCCTCATGGGGCAACACTTCCTCGGTCAGCCAGCGCCGCGGGTCATTGGGGGTGGGGTCCACGGGCAAAGCGCAGTATTCGTGGCCGGGCGGGTTCCCGCACGCAAGCTGCGTTTTCGTGTCAACGCCCGCGCCATGGGTTGCACCACCCGGGGCAATGCCTTGTGCTGCCGCCAATGCAACCCGCGCTTCTCGTCCTCGCCGCCGGCATGGGCTCCCGTTACGGGGGCCTCAAGCAGATCGACCCGGTCGGCCCCTCCGGCGAAACCGTGCTCGACTACGGGGTCCACGATGCCATCCGCGCCGGCTTCGGCCGCGTAGTCTTCATCATTCGCCGGGACTTCGACGAGCTCTTCCGCGCCCAAGTCGGCGCCAAGTATGCCGGCCGAATTGCCGTGGACTACGTGCACCAGGAACTCGACTCACTGCCGGCGGGCCACGCCGCGCCGGCCGGTCGCGAAAAACCCTGGGGCACCGGCCACGCGGTCTGGTGCGCGCGTGAGGCGATCCGCGAGCCATTCGCGGTGATTAACGCCGATGATTTTTACGGCGCCGACTCGTTCGCCCAACTCGGCTCGTTCCTCGTGCAGGGTCGCCGCGGCTTCGACCCCATGTCGGGCCACCAGCCACCCGCGCCCGCCGCGGCGCAGTTTGGCATGGTCGGATTCACCCTGCGCAACACCCTGTCGGAAAACGGCACGGTTTCGCGGGGCATCTGCGCCGTCGACGCCGCCGGCCGGTTGCAAAGCATCGAGGAACACACCGGCATCGCCGCCGCCGAGGTCGGACCCGGAAAAAAATACTCCGGGGCCGAAACCACCTCGATGAATTGCTGGGGTTTCACCCCGGCGCTCTTTGACGGGCTCGACCGCCAGTTGCAGGCCTTCCTTGCGGCGCGCGGCGCGGAGCCGAAGAGCGAATTCTACCTCCCCGCGGCCGTCTCCACCATGATCGCGCAACAGGAGGCCGAAGTGCAGCTGCTGCCCACGACCTCCGAGTGGTTCGGCGTCACCTACCGCGAGGACCGCGCGCGGGTGCAGGCCCGGATCGCCGAGCTCGTCGCCGCCGGCACCTACCCGTCCCGATTTTTCTGAGCCCCGGCGGCCCTCCGCCACCCCGCTTGCTTATGACCCCATGGCCCTGCCTCAAGGCATACACCGGCGAACACCTCGCCAAAATCGCCTTGCCCGTCGGCGGCATCGGCACCGGCACGGTGTCGTTTTGCGGCTTCGGCGCTTGGCGTCACTGGGAGGTCGTCAACCGCCCGGCCAAGGGCTTCACGCCCGTGGGCCAGGGCCGCGCCGCACCCTTCTTCGCCGTGCACGCCCGCCGTGCGGGCCAAGCCCCGGTCACCCGCCTGCTCGAAGGGCCGTTGCCTTTCGCCGAATGGGAAGGCGCCGAGGGCGCGCCCGCGCCCAACGCCGGCCTGCCGCGCTTCGCCCGCGCCACGTTCCGCACCGCGTATCCGCTCGGCGAGCTCGCCCTCGCCGATCCCGCCGTGCCCGTGCGCGCCACGGTGCAGGCCTTCAATCCGCTCATTCCCGGCGACAGCGACCGCAGCGGCCTCCCCGTGGCCCTCGTGCGCGTCGCGTTGCACAACCCCTCCCGCTCCCGCGTGCAGGCCGCCGTGGCAGCAGCCTTGCCGAACTTCATCGGAGAAGACGGCTTCACCCTCGCCCTCGACGAATTTCGCGGCCGCCTGAATCCCACCGGCGCCAAGGCCGGCGTGAACACTTGGTGCGAATCGCCCGGGCTGCGCGGCGTGGCGCTCGCCTCCGAGGGCGTGGCGGCCGACGCCGAGACCTGGGGCACGCTCGCCCTCGCCACCACCGCGCGCCGCGGTGTCACGCATCGCACGACTTGGGCGGATCACGGTTGGTCTGACGCCTTGCTGGAATTCTGGGACGACTTTGCGGCTGACGGCCGGCTCGAGCCGTGCACCGACAAGGTCGACTCCCCCACCGCGGCGCTCGCCGTTGAGATCGATCTGTCGCCCGGATCAACGCGCACGGTTGAGTTCGTGCTCGCGTGGCATTTCCCGAACCGCCTCGCCTGGGGCCGCGAGCCGGGCAAGGTGCCCGCCACGGTCGGCAATTACTACACGACGCAATTTACCGACGCCTGGGCCGCCGCCGCCCACGCCGCACAGCACTGGCGCACGCTGGAGCGCGATACCGTCGCGTTCGCGCGCACGCTGGTGGAAAACGACCTCCCCGCCGTCGTGCGCGAGGCCGCGTTGTTCAACCTCTCCACGTTGCGCTCGCAGACGTGTTTCCGCACCGCCGACGGCCGGTTCTTTGGCTGGGAAGGCTGTTTTGACCGTGCCGGCAGTTGCCACGGCAGTTGCACGCACGTGTGGAACTACGAACACGCCACCGCACATCTTTTCCCCGATCTCGCCCGCGCCATGCGCGAGGTTGAGTTCTCGCGCCACGCCATGCGCGACGATGGCTTCATGACCTTTCGCGTGCAGCTGCCGCTGCGCGACGACCTGCCGAAGGGCCTCGCCGCCGCCGACGGCCAGATGGGCTGCCTGCTCAAGCTGCACCGCGAGTGGCGCCTCTCCGGCGACACCGCATGGCTGCGCACGCTCTGGCCGCGCGCGAAGCAGGCCCTCGCCTTCGCCTGGTTGCCCGGCGGCTGGGACGCGGATCAGGACGGCGTCATGGAAGGCTGCCAGCACAACACCATGGACGTGGAGTATTTCGGGCCCAACCCGCAGATGGCCACGTGGTATCTCGGCGCCCTGCGCGCCGCGGAGGACATGGCCCGCGCGCTCGGCGACGACGCCTTCGCGGAAAAATGCCGCGGCCTCTTCATGCGCGGCCGCGCCTGGGTCGACGCCAACCTGTTTAACGGCGACTACTACGAGCACCACGTGCGTCCGGTGAAGTCGTGGGACGAAGTTCGGCCCGGCCTCACCTCCGGCTTTGGCGCCAAGGATCCATCAAATCCCGATTTTCAACTCGCCGCCGGCTGTCTCATCGACCAGCTCGCCGGCCAGGTCAACGCGCACCTCGAGGGCCTCGACGATCTGCTCGATGGCAAAAACGAACGCGCCGCGCTCCGCGCCGTGCTGCGCCACAACCGGCTCCGCGGATTCGGCGCGCATTTTAACCACATGCGCAGCTACGTGCTCGGCGACGAGACCGCCGTGCTCATGGCCTCCTACCCGCGCGGCCGCCGGCCCGCCCGGCCGTTCCCGTATTACACCGAGGTCATGACCGGCTTTGAATACTGCCTCGCGCTCAGCCTCATCCAGGCCGGCGCCACCCGTGACGCCCTCGCGGTGGTGAGCGACATCCGCGCGCGCTACGACGGCCGCAAGCGCAACCCCTTTGACGAGGCCGAGTGCGGCCACCACTACGCGCGCGCCATGGCGAGCTGGGGCCTCGTGCCCGCGCTCTCCGGTTTCCACTACTCCGCGCTCGACGGCACCCTGCGCTTCGCGAAGCCGCGCCGCGCCGTCATCTGGCCATGGGCCGCGGGCGGGGCCTGGGGCACCGTGCGGATCACGCCGGGCCGCACATCGCGCATTGCGCTTACCGTGACGCACGGGCGCCTCGCGTTGCGTCGGATAGTCATGGGGGAATCCGGACAAATCACCCTGCCTCGGCGCAAAACCCTCGCCGCCGGCCGGGCGCACGCCTTTACATTGCGAGCTTCGACATGAGTGAAACGCCCGTTCCCTCCCACTTCGCGGAGGTCCTCCCCTTGTTCCAGCTCGAAGGCCGCTTCGATCGCGCCGCGCACTATGGCAGCGGACACATCAACGACACCTTTGTCGTTCATTGTGACACCGGTGCCGCCCAGCCCCGGCGCTACATCGCCCAGCGTATCAACGATCGCATCTTCAAAAACGTGCCGGCGCTCATGGACAATGTCCGCCGCGTCACCGCGCACCTTGCCGCCAAGGCCGGCGCCGGCGGCCGTCAGCTCACGTTGATTTCCGCCGCCGACGGCGGCGCCTGTGCGCGTGACGCCCACGGTGGTTGGTGGCGTTTTTACGACTTCATCGAGGGCGCCCACACCGTCGACCGCGTGACCAACGAGGCCGAGGCCCGCGAGGCCGCGCGCGCCTTCGGCGATTTCCAGGCGCAGCTCGCCGACCTGCCCGGCGACCGCCTGCACGAGACCATTCCCAATTTCCACCACACGCGCAGTCGCTTCGAAAACTTCCGCCGCGCGCTGGCCGAGGACAAGGCCGGCCGCGCCGCCGAGGTGCAGCCTGAGATCGACTTCGCGTTCGCGCGCGAATCCGACGCCGACCTGCTACTCGGCCTGCTGGCCAAGGGCGAGGTCTCCGAACGCGTCACGCACAACGACACCAAGATCAACAACGTCATGCTCGACGACGCCACGCACCTCGCCGTGGCCGTCATCGACCTCGACACGATCATGCCCGGCCTGCCACTCTACGATTTTGGCGAGATGATGCGCACCTCCGCCAGCACCGCCCTCGAGGACGACCCCGAGCCGGCCAACATGCGCGTCGACCTCCGCCTCTTCTCCGTCCTCGTCGAGGGCTACCTCTCCTCCGCCGTCGGCGCCGTTCTCAACGCCCGCGAGCGCAGCCTCCTCGGTTTCGCCGGCAAGCTCATGGCCTACGAAAACGGCCTCCGTTTCCTCACCGACTACCTGCAGGGCGACACCTACTACAAAATCAAATACCCCACCCACAACCTCGTGCGCACGCGCACCCAATTCGCCTTGGTCCGCAGCATTGAGGCCCAAACTGCCGAAATCGACCGCATCCTCGCCACCGTCCGCTGATGAAATTTTCCCACCCCCAGGCCGACGTCTATGTGCCCGCCGGCGGCGACCCCGCCGCCGCCCTCGCCCGCACCACGCACCTCTGCGTCATCGCCCACCAGGACGACATCGAGATCAACGCCTATCCCGCGGTGACCGAGTGCTACGGCCACGCCGACCGCTTTCTCACCGGCGTCACCGTGACCAACGGCGCCGGCTCCAGCCGCACCGGCCCCTTTGCCGATTACACGGACGAGCAAATGCAGGCCGTTCGCCGCGAGGAGCAACGCGAGGCCGCGCGCCTCGGCCGTTACAACCTGCAGCTCCAGCTCGCGCACCCCAGCGCCGACGTGAAACAGCCCGCCCACCCCGGCGTGCGCTCCGACCTCACCGCCATTTTCGCCGCCTGCCGCCCGCAGGTCGTCTACCTGCACCAACCCCTCGACAAGCACGACACCCACGTCGCCGTGCTCCTCCGCTGCCTCGACGCCATCCGCGCCCTGCCGCGCGACCAGCGCCCCCCGCGCGTCCTCGGCATCGAGGCATGGCGCGGACTCGACTGGCTGATGGACGACGAAAAAATCGCCCTCGACGCCAGCGCGCAGCCCGCGCTCAAGCTCCCGATCATGCAGGTCTTCGCGTCGCAGATTGCCGGTGGCAAACGCTACGACGTCGCCGCCCTCGGCCGCCGCCAGGCCAACGCCACTTTCCACACCGCGCACGCCACCGACGCCTTCACCGAAGTCTGCTGGGCCCTCGACCTCACCCCCCTCGCCCACGACGACACCCTCTCCATCGCCGCCTTCGCCGCCGCCCGCATCGCCCGCCTCCACGACGACGTCACCGCGCGAATCGCAAAGCTGTCGGGCTGAAGAATTCAATTCTAAAGCCAAGAACTCCGACTTCCTGGTTTCTTGGCTTCCGAATTTTCCTCCGCGGCTCTGTGCCTCTGCGTGAGGCCCTCAGTAAACCAATCGTCCGATTTAAGCCATCGACCCTGGGGATACGGTGATCAGGCCTTGCGCCGTTCGCCGGGCATGAAGCGGGCATGGAATCGCTCCTCGGCTTCCAAGGTGCCGACGAGCAGGATTTCCGCACCGAGCTGCAGCACGGTTTCAGGCGGAGGGTTGATCGTGCGGTTTTCCTCCTGGCCGACGGCGATGATCGTGCAACCGGTCTCGGCGCGAATTGAGGAGTCGCGAATGGTTTGTCCCGCCAGGCCAGCGGGCACGTGGACGGGAAACAGATTGACGCCCTCGGCCAGAAGCAGGCTGTCACTGCCGCGAAGTTCGTTGAAGATCGAGTTGGCGCCCATCGACGCGTAGGAGAGCACGAGGTCGGCGCCGGCGCGGTGCAGGGTCTGCACGTTGTGCTCGTTCGCGCAGCGACTGATGATCTGCACGTTGGGCCGCAGGCGGCGGTAGAGGATGGTCAGGTAAATGTTGGTGTCGTCGTCGTGCGTGGTGATGAGGATCGAGGAGGCTTTGCGCACGCCGGCCGCCACCATCACCTCAAGGTTCGCCGCATCCCCGATGGTCGTGCGCTGCGGTTCGCGCACGCGCTCTGGCAATTGCTCGATGATATGCCAGTTGATTTTCCGCTCGGCGAGGGCGGCCGAGGTGGCGCGGCCCACGCGCCCGCCGCCGATGATCACGACGTAACTGTCCACCGTGTCGCGGCAGTTGACCTGTTCGTTGTAGCACCGGATCTGCGCCGGAGTGCCGGCGAGCACGAGGATGGTGTTGGGCGCCAGCACGCTTTCCGCCTGCGAGGGTTTGAAGACCCCATGGTCCCAGTAACCCACCACGCTCACCCCGGTGCGTGCGCGCAGCCCCGAGTTGGCCAAGGTGATGCCGACCAAGGGAGTGCCCGCCACGCTCGCCTCGGCGATGTGCAGCCCGTCGAGCTCGCCGATCAAGTGGGCCGAGGCGTCGCGATCGATCACCCGGCGCGCCAAGGTCTGGCCCATCATGTGTTCCAGCTGCAGCACCTTGCTGGCCCCGGCCAATTCCAGCGCATCCCGGCCGGAATCGCTCGTGGCGGTCGCCACCACCGGCACCTTCGCCGACACCTCGCGCACGGTGAAGGCCACGTTGGTGTTGATGATGTCGCTGCGGGTCGTGACGACCATTGCGGCGCGGGCCACGCGCAGGCGATGATAGGTCTCGGGGTCGTTGAACTCGCCCAGCACCACCGGCAGGTTTTGCTCATGCAGCTCCAGCGCCTCGGCCAGCGAGGGCGCGAGGATGAAGAAATCGTAGTGGTGCCGGCGCAGCAGCTTGATCAGGTATTTCGTGATCGGCCCGTGGCGAGTCAGCAGCACGTGCAGGTTGGTGTCCGCCGGCAGTTCGCGCGGCGCCTGCGCCCGGGCCTGCGCCTTCATCCACGGCGCGTAGAAGAACTCGATGAACGTGAACGGCAGCAGCACGAGCAGGAACACCACGCCGGTGACCAACACGACGATTGAAAACCCGCGCCCGAGGTCCGTGTGAAAGGTGATGTCACCGAAGCCCAGCGTCGTCATCACCGTCAGCGTCCAATAAACCCCCGTCATCCAGGTATGATCCTGGCCCTCGCGCGCCATCAGGTAGTGGAAACCGGTGCTGAAGAGCGCGATGAGCAGAAAGAGCACCGCCAGCAGCTTGAACAGGGCGAGCAGGTTGGAGCGGCTGGTGCGGCTCTCCAAGAACGACGAGACAACGGCCAAGAGGGCTTTCATGAACAGGCGCCACCCTGCCCCCCGAACGCCGGCATTCCAAGCCCAACCGGCAAACGGGGCGGCGCCGGGCCCATCCGGCGACAAAGGGTTGCACCGCGGGGAGGTTGGGCTACGGTGCGGACTTTCATGTTCGGCTACACGCTTGAACTTTCCCTGCTCTGCCTGCTGGCCCTGACCAACGGCTTGGTCGCCATGGCCGAGACCGCGGTGGTTTCCGCGCGCAAGTCCACCTTGGAGCAGGAGTCCCTCGACGGGAGCCGGGCGGCCACCGGGGCCCTGCGGTTGATCCAGCACCCGGTGCGCTTCTTGGAATTCGTCCAACTCTGGCTGACCCTGACCGGCCTGATCGCAGGCGTCCTGGGCGGCGTGCGCTTCGCGGAGCCGGCCGGGGCGTGGCTGGCGCAATGGGCGCCGCTGGCCGACTTTTCCCGGCCGCTGGCCTTCGGCTTGGTGACGGTCGGGTTGACGGCGTTCATGCTTTTTTTCGGCGAACTCGTGCCCAAACGCGTCGCCCACGCCCACCCTGAGGCCGTGCTCAAGCAACTGGCCGGGGCCATGCACACGCTCACGCGCCTGGCCACGCCGGCGCTGATCTTGCTGGAACGCGCTGTCGCGATTTTTGCACGGCTTTTCCGTCTGCGGGCCCGCTCGGCCGCGGAGTCGGTCGGCGACGACGAAGTGCGCAATTTGGTTGAGCAGGGTCTGCACGCCGGCGTGTTCAAGCGCGCGGAGAAGGAGATGGTCGAGAGCGTGCTGGAACTCGACGACTACCCAGTCACGGAGTTGATGACGGCGCGGCCGAAAATCGTCTTCCTCAACCTCGACGACCCGGAGGAGGTCAACTGGCGCAAGATCGTCACCAGCGGGCACTCGTATTTCCCCGTTTACCAGAGCACGCGCGACCAGGTGGTCGGACTCGTGTCGGTGAAGTCCCTGTGGGCCCACTCCGCCATCGGTCTGCCCACGCCGTTGAAGAACCTGCTGGTCCCCCCGCTCAACGTGTCGGAAAAGATGACCGGCATCCAGCTGCTCGAGAAGTTCAAGAAGACCGGCAAGCACATCGCCATCGTGACCGACGAGTTTGGCGCGATTCAGGGGCTGGTCACGTTGATCGACGTGCTCGAGGCCATTGTGGGCGACCTGCCCGACCACGGTCCAACCCGTGAGCCGCCCGGCGCGCACAAGCGCGAGGACGGCACCTGGCTCATCGACGCCACCCTGCCGATCGGCGAGTTCAAGGACCTCCTCGGCATCGAAAAAGCCCTGCCCCACGAGGACGAGGCGGACTTTCAGTCGCTCGGCGGCTTCGTCACCACGCACTTCGGCCGCATCCCTAAAGTCGGCGACAAGTTCGACTGGGAACGCCTGACCTTTGAGGTCATGGACATGGACCGCCACCGCGTCGACAAGGTGCTCGTGACCGTGAAACCGCCCGCGGAGGCCGACGCCGGCGACGGGGTCGCGATCTGACGAAAGGCGGCATCCCGCGGAACGCGGGCTTGCGAATAAGTTGTTCGCAAAAACGCTTTGCCTTCCCGCCGGCCCGCGCCGACCGTGCGCCCATGGCGGACCCATGCAAGACCCCTTCACCGGACAACCGACCTGCATCCAAGGCGGGCGCCTCCCCGCGGACGCCGAAAGAAGCGCGCTTCTCCACGATCACCGCCGACGACTGGAAGCGCTCGATCGCTTCGTCACGGCAGCGGCGCGCGTCGGCATCGGCACGGATCCGGACGACGACCTCGTCCACTGGGAACCCGACGAAGTAGGCCTGCTGGCGGCGGCCGACCCGGACTGGCACGAACTGGATGCCGCCGCGCGCGACTTTCGCGCCACCCTGCCGTTGCTCGCGCTGGAATCCTTTGGGTTTCCGCCTGACGTCGAGGACCTGCTCGGCGAAGCCGGGGCGCATTTGCGGCCGATCAGCAGCGGCGTCGAGGCCACCGCCTTCGAGGCGGCCGACCACTCGATCTATAAGTTTTTCATGCCGCGCGAAGAAGGGCGCATCGGCGGCAGCTTCACCTTTACCCGCGGCGAGGAAATCGCGCTCCTGGCCGCGGCCAGCGACGGCAGCTACCGCGCGATGCTGGAAAAATTCGACCTCATCCTGCGGCTCGGCGGCATGCCCACCGAGGTCCTCGGCGTGACGCGCCGGGAGGGCATCCTCATCACCAAGCAAACCCTCGGCACCAGCCTGACCGACGGCGCGGACACCTCCGCGCTGCAACCCGACGCACTCATCCCTATCCCCGCGCGGTTTCTCCGCGCCCACCGCGATCACCCGCGTTTGTTTTTCCGCGATGACGAACCATGGCTCGTGGCCGACCTGCATGCGCGCAACCTCGTGCGCGCGGCCGACGGAAACCTGCGCGCCATCGACCTGCTGGCGGCGCCGTTTCCAGCTGACCTGGTCGCAGCCGAACCGCTGCTGGCCGACTGGCTGCGGCGCGTGCGGACGGATCCCACCGCGGGCGTGCTGCCCGGCGTGGACGACGACGAGCTCTGATCAGTCAACCTGATTGGCGAGCACTCGCAGCACATCGGCCGCCTGGCGGCTCGTGCTCGCGCGGTAATCCACCCAGACGACTTTGCCGTCCTTGACCAGAAAGGCCTGCCGCGAGGCGAGGTTGGTCATCGGAATATTCGGCACGCCAAACGCGTTCATGACCTTCTCATCCGTGTCCGCAAGCAGCGTGAAGGGAAACTGCTGCTGCTCCTTGAACTTGCGCTGCGCCTCGACGGTATCGGTGCTCACACCGATCACCGCCACACCCTGCTTGGTGAGATCCTCATAGGCGTCGCGCAGCGAGCAGCCCTGCGCGGTGCAACCCGACGTGCCGGCCTTGGGATAAAAGTAAACCAGCGTGTAACGCTGCGCAGCGTAGACGTCGGCGAGGTTGAGCGTCGTGCCTTCGTCGGTCAGCGCCGACACCGCCGGGGCGGCCTCACCCACGGCCAGCGGGGCGGCGAAACCAAACCACGCGGAACAGAGGAACAGGAAGGCGGCGCCGACGGCACGATGTTTCATGGCGCAAGGGATAGCCGGGCGCGGGAAATTGGCAAGCGGCGGCCGCTCAATCCAGGGGCCGCACGCACCGGAAGCCAATGGTCGCCGACCGGTCGAGCCCCGGCCAGGCGAGCAGAAGCTTGGTGCCCCAGTCGATCGGCTGCGGCCCGCCCTCGACATACCACATCGAGCCCAGCGGGTTGAACCAGCTGCCGCCCTTCAGGATGACGTGGCGGTTGCGGCCGTCGGCGCGCTCACTCTCGGTCAGCTCCCAAACGTTGCCGCAAAGGTCCTCCGCACCCGAGGGTGCCGCCCCAGCTGGAAACGCGTCCACCGGGGT
>JAPOIC010000134.1 GCA_029979145.1 Opitutaceae bacterium | reverse complement strand
GATACTGCACCGCCTTTTTCCGGTAAGCCTTTTTCAGTTCCTCGCCAGAGGCGCCTTTGTTCACGCCCAGCAATTCGTAATAGTCTTCCTTCGCCATAACAGGTTACTCCTTCTCCTCCGGCTTCGCAGCACCACTCGAGACCACGACCGACGCCGGACGCAGCAAGCGACCATTGAGTGAATAGCCCACGCGGATCACGTTGAGCACGTCGCCTTCCTTCACCTCGGTGCTGGGCTGCTGCGACAAGGCCTCGTGTTGATGGGCATCAAAGGCCTGCCCAACCGGGTTGATCTCTTTCAAACCGTGCTGCTCCAAGGCGGACTTGAGCTGAGTCTGCACCATGGCCACGCCCTCGCTCAACGTCTTGAGATCAGCATTGGGTTGAGCGGCCGCAGCCAGGCCGAGCCCGAGGTTGTCGAGCACGGGCAAGAGATCCTCCAGAACGCGGGAAGCGGCATACTGCCGGAGCTCGTCCTTTTCGCGCGTGACGCGCTTCCGGAAATTCTCGTGGTCAGCCACCGCCCGGACGTAGCGGTCGAAATGGGAAGCCGCCTCCGACTTGGCGGCCACCACCTGTTCTTCAGGCGTCGGCGCGGCCTTCGGTTGCGTATCGGCCTCCGCGGCGGTCGCGGCGGCCGGCTGATCGTTCTGCTCGGTGGATTCCTGGGATGCCTTGCTTGTCATGATAAACGGTCACTAAACTACGGCTTCTTGCTTTCTTCAAGCGTATCGGAAAATCCGCTGAACGCCCGGGCCTCGCCCGGCAGCTGTCGGAGCAAGTCGGTGCCGGTGCGGAGGGCATTTTCCAGCACCTGCGCGATGTCTGCGGGAAGGAGGCCGCCCACCGCGCCGCCCAAGGCAAACAACTGCTCCAGCGACGCCGGAAGCAGCAGCTGGTTCGCGTCGGTCACGTCGTGAAACATCCGGTCGATCTGCACCGCGTGTTCCTGTCGCACCGGGCGGGCGCCCGTGTAGTCGGCAACCAATAGGCGATCAAATCGGGCGCGCAGCTCGCCGATCATAAATCGCTTTCGCTCCGCCTCCCCGCCCGGCACCGGTGGCTTTTCCGTCCCGGACAGGTAGGAACGAAAGACATCGAAATTCGTGCGCCCATCCGCGCGCTTGATCAAGGCGACCAGATCCAAGTCGAGCGTCACTTGCTCAAACTTGGGCTTGGAGGTCAGGAGCGACCAAGCATCGGCATCGAACGAGAATTCTCGCACGCGCAGAAACTCCTTCATCGGGAACGTCGGCGGATTCTCAATGACCACCCCGCGGGCGACCAATCGCCCAGTGAACGGGTTGGCCATGATCGCTTCGGCCTGCAGGTCGAAGCCCGTGCGGTCGCGCACCCACGCGGCGACGAAGTGCGGCAGCAGCGTCATCCACGCCAACGCCACCAGCGCCGCGACCACGCCGAGAAACACCAAGCACTTGAGCAGGATGCCGCCGCGCACTGGCGACGGGCGGCAAAGTCCGCGCATGATCAGGCGAAGTTTTCGGTGACGAGCACGATGCCGAACTCGTCCGCCACGCCGTTGAACTCGCCGCTGTAAGGCAGCAGGGCGTTGTCGCCGCGGCCCAGGACCACGCCGCCGATGTTGAGGCGGCCGCTGACCACGCTGATGATGCGCGGCTGCTCTTTGCCGGGGAAATTCACTTTCTCGCCCGGACCGAGCACGAGACGGCGAATCCGAAATTCATCGCACTCGGCGATCACCGCTGAGGTGGGCGCGCCACGAACCGGCGCGGGTTCAAAGTCATCCCACTGGATGCATTGCAGCGATTCGTGCACGTGTAACTGGCGCGGCTTGCCGTCGAGGCCGACGCGGGCCCAGTCATACACGCGGAAAGTGGTGTCGGAGTTTTGCTGGATCTCGAGGATGAGGTTGCCGGCGTCGATCGCATGCACCTGGCCGCTGTGCACGAGGATGGAATCGCCCTCGGCGACCTTGAAGCTGTGCACACAATCCTCCACCCGCTGCTCGATGATGGCTTTCTCGAAGTCGGCGCGGGTCACGCTTTTCTTCAACCCGACGATCAACTGGGCGCCCGGCGCGGTGTCGGCGATATACCAATTCTCCGTCTTTGGCTCGCCCTTGAGCTGCGCGGCAAGCGCCGCCGGGGGATGCACCTGCAGGCTCAAACGCTCGCGGCAATCGAGCCATTTGACCAGAATCGGGAAAGGTTTTCCCGCGGACCATTCGGGCCCCATCAGGTCTTTGCCGTGTTTCTTAAGCAAATCGCCCAGTTTGGCGCCTTTGAGTTTGCCGTGGCTTACAACCGATTGGGCTTCAGGCCGGTCAACCATCTCCCAACTCTCGCCGATCGGCTTGTCCGAGGTCAGTTTGCGGTCGAAGGTCGACTCGAACGCTCGGCCGCCCCAGACGCGTTCTTGGTAAAGTGGTTCGAAGCGAAGAATTTCTCGCATAGTGGTGGTGGAAGTTTTGCGAAGCTAGGACCTGCGCGGGGTTTACATTTGACCGTCCCGTCGTAAAGCTTGGTATGCCGGTCTTTGCCCGGCCCAGACAAATGCCCAAGTCGAAGACTTCAAACCCAAATAACGGCCCCTCCTACCAGGCCCCGCGCCACCGTCCAAACTGGCTCGCGGCAGTGGTTTGCTTTGTGTTGGGCGTCTGGGTTTTGGCGGCATTGGTCGACTACGATCCAAATCAGAGCAGTTTCGCCACCACCCGCGTGCTGGGCACCAACATAGCAGGCCCTTGGGGAGCAAATACCTCTTGGATACTGTTTTACGCCGTCGGTCTGAGCACCTGGGCGATCCCGCTTTCCTTGCTCTGGCTGTGCTACATTGCCATCCGCAACGCCCGTCGGCTCGCCGGCACCCGCCTCGTGGCGATTTTGGTCTGCATCATCACCCTCTCGGGCCTCGCGACGATGTTCGAATCCCTCAAGCCCAGCGACTACTTTCCGCAAGGGCTGGGTGGCTGGCTCGGCACCTTGATCTACCAAGGCGGCTTGCGCGACACCCTGGGCGTATTCGGCGCGGCCCTCTTGCTAGGCACACTCTACGTTTCCGGACTGCTCTTCATCATCACCAAGGACATCGGCGCGGAGATTGAGCGCTACGTCACCGCCTTTCAAGCATGGCGCGAAGAGCGCGCCAAACGGAAAGCCGAGCTCGCCGAGGCCAAGCGTCTCGCCAAAGCGGCCCTTCTTAAGGAAAAAGAAGCCGCCAAGGCCGCCGCACTCGCCGCCAAGCTAGAGGCCAACGCACCCGCCAAGGCCGAACCCGCGATGGTGATGCCCAAGACTGCGGAAGAGCCCCTCGCCAAGGCACCCGTTCGCCCAGCTCCGCCCCCGAAGGAAGAGCCCAAGCCCGAGCCGGTCGTGATCATGCCCAAGCCCACCGCCAAGCCGAAGCCGGCCACCGCGGACGCGGCCGAGGGTGCCGGCAAAATTCACCTCAATATCGTCAAACCCGAGGAAACCAAGAAGGCGCGGGTCACGGTGCCGCAGAGCACCGACAAAAATTACCTGTTCCCTGACATCAAGCTCCTCACCGAGCAGGTCACCAACACCGAGGGTAACTCCGAGGAAGAGCACCGGCAGAACGCGGAAAATCTCCTGCGCATCCTCGGGGAATTCGGGGTCGAAGTCACCCTCGGCGAAATCCACGTCGGCCCCGTCATCACGCGCTACGAGGTCGTGCCCGCCGCCGGCGTGCGCGTGGAAAAGATTTCCGGCTTGGACAAGAACATTGCCCTCGGCATGCGCGCCCAATCGGTGCGCATCCTCGCCCCGATCCCAGGCAAGGCTGCCGTTGGTGTTGAGGTGCCGAACCAGCACCCCACCCCGGTCGGTATGCGCGAAATCCTCGAGAGCGAACAATGGGCCGGCGCCAAGGCTGAGTTGCCCATCGCGCTCGGCAAGGACGTTTCCGGCAAACCCCTGATCTCCGACCTATCCAAGATGCCCCATTTGCTCATTGCCGGCGCCACCGGCTCGGGCAAGTCCGTCTGCATCAACTCCATCGTAGCCTCGATTCTCTACTCCAAGAGCCCGCAGGACGTGCGGCTCCTGATGGTCGATCCCAAGGTGGTTGAGCTGAAGATTTTCAACACGCTGCCACACATGCTCATTCCGGTGGTGACCGAGCCCAAGAAGGTGCCCGGCGCCCTGAAATGGCTCCTCGGCGAAATGGAGCAACGCTACCAGATGTTCGCGAAGTGCAACGTCCGCAATATTCTCGGCTTCAACAGCCGCAAGAAGGACGCCAAACCCGACCCGGTGGAGGCCGCCGCCCAAGCGCAGCTCGACGGCTTGGACGCCATGCTGCCAGATGAAACCGAGCTGCCGGATCGCCTGCCCTACATCGTCGCGATCATCGATGAACTCGCCGACCTCATGATGGTCTCGCCGGCCGAGATTGAGACTTCCATCGCCCGCCTTGCCCAGCTGGCCCGCGCCGCCGGCATCCACCTCATTATCGCCACGCAACGCCCTTCCGTGAACGTCATCACTGGCGTCATCAAGGCCAACCTCCCCTCGCGCATCGCGTTCCAGGTCGCCTCGCAGGTCGACTCCCGCACCATTCTCGACACCAAGGGCGCCGACAACCTCATCGGCCGTGGCGACATGCTCTTCTCACCCCCGGGCAGCTCGCGCCTTGTGCGCGCTCAAGGCGCATTCGTCTCCGATGACGAAGTCGTCTCGATCGTCGACTTCCTCAAGCAAAACGGTCCGCCGCAATACGCCACTTCGGTCCAACAGCAGATCGACCGCGCCGCCAGCGATGGCGATGATGACGGCGGCGGTGACGGCGCCGAGGGCGACATGGGCGACGATGGCGAACTCTTCCAGCAGGCGCTCGACGTCCTGCGTTCCTCCAAGCGCGCCTCCACCTCAATGATTCAGCGCCGCCTCCGCATCGGCTACAATCGCGCGGCCCGCATCATGGACCTCATGGAGGACAAGGGCATCGTCGGGCCGGAAAACGGATCGTCTCCGCGCGAGATTCTCGTCGACCTCGACACCTACGAAGGTTGAACCGAATCGGCGCCTAAGACCATTTCTCCCTTTCCCTCCTCCTCCAAAACCCCTACTCACTGACACATGCAGACCATCGGCGAACGACTGGAAGAAGCTCGGAAGCGCAAGGGCATCTCTATTCGTGAGGCGGCAGAGGCGACCAAGATCCGCAGCGATTACCTGCACAAATTTGAGAGCAACCAGTTCGACCTGAATCTCGCCGAGATCTACGTGCGAGGCTTCCTGCGCACCTACGCGCTCTACCTTGGGCTGCCCGCCGAAAAAGTGCTCAACGACTACGCCGCCCTCGGTCGCAGCCAGAGCCGCCAGCAACGCCAGCCCAGCCGCGAAATCTACGGCCGCATGGACGTCTCCATCGCCTCCGCCGAGGAACGCGCCGTCGAAAAAGCCGCCGCCAGCGAGGAGCCGTCCGCCCAAAGCGCCGAAAGCCGCCGCGCTTCCGGTCTCGGCCGCCGCAGCAGCAGCCTGCCCAAGGGCCCGGCCATTTCACCCCTATTGATTTTCCGCGGCGGCATCGGACTTGTCGTCGTCGTCGTCGTGCTTCTGCTCTACTGGTTGGTCAGCTCGCTGGTTGGCTCAAATGAGCCAACGAAGCCGGTATCAAACGGTGGCGCCGCCATCTCCGCAAACGAATCCAGCATTTCACTCATCGCCCTCAACAGTGTTCGCGTGAAGGTCACCGTTCGTAACCCCGACGGCACCGCCGGCGAAGTTCTCTTGGCCGATACGACCATGGCAAAGGATGAAATTCGCACCGTGCGCAAGCCGGGCCCCATCCTCATCTGGGCTTCTGAGGGCAAGAACCTGCAGATCGAGCTGAACGGCAAACGCTACCCGATGCCCTTCGAGGGCTACAACCGGGCGCAGATCAACTGATCGGAACTCCTATCCAAAACAAACGGGCCGCTCAATCCAGCGGGCCGGTTTTTTTTTTGTTTTTTCG
>JAPOIC010000239.1 GCA_029979145.1 Opitutaceae bacterium | reverse complement strand
TTTGAGTTGCTGGAAATGCCGGCGGTGCTGGAACTCCCACAGGGCATAATCGCGTCCACCCTGCTCCCACACGGCGGAGTAAACACGCTGGGATTGGTGTTCACCGAGCGCAGCAGCGGTGCGCGTTTTGTCTATTACACCGACAACAAACGGCTGCCGCAAGAGGCGGTGGAGCTGGCCCGTGGTGCCGACGCGGTTGTGCTCGACGGCCTGCGACCCGAACCGCATCGCACGCACATGAGCATTCCCGAGGCCGTGGCCGTGGCGTTCGAATTGGCGGCCGGTCAGGTCTGGCTCACGCACCTGACCCATCTTTCCGATCATGCCACGACGGAAGCGGGGCTGCCGGCCGGCGTGCGGCTGGCCTATGACGGGCTGCGGTTGACGCTGTGAGGCGTCAAAATGGCCAAACGCGCGGAATAACGACCATCGCGATGGCGAAGCACAGGGCGTTGAGCGGCACGCCGATCTTGATGAAGTCGCTAAACCGGTAGCCGCCGACGCCGTAGACGTAGGTGTTGGTCTGGTAGCCGATGGGCGTGGCGAAGGCCGCGGACGCGGCGAAGGCCACCGCCACGATGAACGGACGGGGTTCCATGCCCAATTGCGCGGCCACGCCGATAGCGATCGGCGCCATGAGTGCGGCCACGGCGTTGTTGGAAAGGATCTCCGTAAGAATTGTCGTTACCAGGTAAAGGCAGGCCAGCATGACGAAACCCTTGTGCGCCTCGGGCACGAGGAATTGCACGCCGCTGACGATGTGTTCGGCCAGCCAGGCGGCGGCGCCGGTGTGCTCCATGGCCATGCCCATGGCGAGCATGCCGTAGATGAGAAAAAGGATGTTCCACTCGATCGAGGCGTAGGCTTCGGAGGTCTTCAGGCAGCGCGTCATGCAAACAATCACGCAGCCCGCCAAGGCGCCGATCTCGATCGGAACCCATTTAAAGGACGCCGCCGCAATCACCGCGGCGATCACGCCGGCCACGAGCATGACCTTGCCCGTCTGGGGCTTGGTCGGCACCCGCGCGCGGTCGAAGAAGACGAAGTCATCGTTGTTGCGCAGGGCGTCGATGGCTTGGTCGGTGCCCATCATGAGGAGGACGTCGCCGGCCTCGATCGGCAGGCTCTCGATCTGCTCGCGCACGTTCTTGCCCTTTCGGTGCAGGGCGATCACGACCATGCGGTAGCGCTGGCGGAAATTGACCTCGCTCACGGTGTGGCCCAACAGCGCCGAGTGCGGCGTGACCACGGCTTCGACCAAGGAACCTTCGTGGGCGGCGATTTGCTCGATGCCCAGGTTGAGTTCCGAGACCAAGTTGACGCCCTGCAGGCGGCGGGTGGCGGCGATGCCGGATGGCCGGCAGGCGAGAATGAGGCGGTCGCCGGCCTTCAGGCGCACGGACTTGGGGTCGAGGTAGAGGGCGATGCCGTCGCGCACGATTTCGATCACGCGCACGCCGCGCTGGCGGGTGAGGCCGGCCTCGACCAGGGTTTTTTCGAGGACGGGCGAACCGGGTTGGACGAAGGCCTCGGTGATGTATTCGCGGCGTTCCTCGTCGGAGAGGATGGCGGTGAGCATCTCGCGCACGGGCAGCAGCCGGTTGCCAAAGATGGCCAGATAGATCGCGCCAAGAATGGTGGCGGGCAGACCGAGCCAGCCGAGTTCGAACATGGAGAAGCCGGCCTGGCCCTCGTCGGTGATGATGCCGTTGACGACGAGGTTGGTGCTGGTGCCCACGAGGGTGCAGGTGCCGCCGAGCACCGCAGCGTAGGAGAGGGGAATGAGCAGCTTGGACGGCGCCCGCTGCATCTTGCGCGCGAGATTCAGGATCACGGGCAGGAATACGACCACCACCGGGGTGTTGTTGATGAACGCCGAGATCGTGGCCACGAGCACGACCATCAGGAGAATGACCACCGGGTAGGGCAGCCGGGATGACTTTTCAATCATCGCCGAAAGACGGTCGACCACGCCGCATTTCACCAAGGCGGCGCTGAGCACAAACATCGCGCCGACCGTGAGGGGCGCAGGGTTGGCGAAAACCGAGAACGCCTTGTTGGTCGGGATCAGCTGGCTGCCGATCAGGATGAGAAACAGGGTCAACGCCGTGAGGTCAGGCGGGAACTTTTCCCACACGAAACACGCGAGGGTCAGGACCAGCAGGACGAAAACCAGGGCGATTTCCCAAGTCATAGCCTTGGGAGCATTGCAGGGAAACGCCCCGCCGCAAGCGCGGTCGGGACGGTGGTGCCTTTATGTCGCGGATCGTCTGTCGGTCCCGCGCTTGGATTCCGAGGCCTGATACCAGTGGTAGAAGCTCACGGCCACCGCCGTCAGTGCCACCAACATGCCGCCGATCTTCATGATGATGCCTGCGAGCAGTTGGTCTTCCTTGGCGGTAAAGCCGGCGATGACCCGTGGGGCGAATTCGTAGGTGGGGTAGAGAATGTCGGGCGAAAACGTGATGTAGGCGTAAAGCGGGGTCAGGCCAATCATCACCGCCGTTTGAAACAGCATCTGGGTGGCGTAGCGGCGCCGCGGGAAGACCTGCGACGGACTCAGTTGCGGCCACCAGTAGAACAGCGCGCAGCCGAAGAACATGAGGTGCTCCAGCACATGGATGAGTTTGTCCTGTAGCGCCCACTCATAGAGCACCGGCGCGTGCCAGACACTGGTGACGAGCACATAGACCAATCCGCAAATCACCGGGTGGGTGGCGATGCGGCCGGCGGTGCGCAGGGCGGGCTGCCCGAGCACGGGATCGACCAGCCAGGACGGGAGCCCGAGCAGCATTAGGATCGGCGTGGCATACATGAGCAAGGCGTGCTGCACCATGTGCGCGCTGAACAGGAATCGCTCGCCGATCTGGTCGAGGGGCGAACCCACGGCGAGATAGAATACGACCAAGGCGCTGTAGAACTTGATCGCGCGGCGGCGCGGGTAGGGCTCGACCGGCGCCAGCCAGGCGCGCAGGGGTCCGGTGAACAGGGCATAGAGCCAGCCCAGCAGGATCAACCCGCCGACCAGGTAGGGCTCGTTGTGCCAGTGGCGCCACTCGATCATCGCGCCAAAGAAAAGGCGGCCCGGGTCGGTCCGCCATTCAATTCAGAGGATCGCTCCGGCTATTAGCTCAGGAGGTCTGCGCCGTAAGCGGAATGCTGTCGTGCGCGTCGAAGATCTCCAGCAGCGCCCAAGTGGTCCCGGTCGCCAGCACCAGCCCGATGAAGAACAGGATGGTGCAGAAGGCTTTGTCCCACTTCAGGTGCATGAAGTAGAAGATGACGTAGAGGAACTTCACCAGCGAGAG
>JAPOIC010000288.1 GCA_029979145.1 Opitutaceae bacterium | reverse complement strand
CCCTCGGCGGCGGCATGACGGAATCGGCCTTTGGCGCGGACACCAACAACGTGCTGAGCAAGAGCACGATCAATGCGACCATCGCCTTCTTCGTCCTCAGCTTCCTGCTCTACCTCGGTCACCTCTATCAGCGCAACCACGCGGCTGGGGCCGTCGAAGCCCTGCCGACGATCGATGCCCCTGTCGCGACGACTCCGGCCACCGCCGAGGCCGCCGCTTCGGCGGTCGCGGTGCCGACGCAGTCAAGCGAGCAGACGGCGGGCAAGTGACGCCCCACGTGTCACGCTCGGTCCCATTAACGCCCGCCCGGCTTTGGCGGGCGTTTTTTCTGGCCATCTTTCTGGCGCCGCTAGCCTGGGCCGGTCCGCCGTCGAAATCGACTCCGGTGTCGCCGACCTTTGTGCAGTTCGGCGAGCCGGACCAGGCGAAGGGTGCGGAGATCCTCCGGGAGTTTCGCGGACTCGGAATCGCCGGTGACTACTACTTGGAGTTCGACCTGAGCTTTTTGCCCCGGCGCGGCGATGCCGTGGTCTATCGCGGCCGTCTTTGGGGCAGCCGCAATGCCGACGGCCCGGTTTCCCGAGTCGTGCTGGAAGACGGCATCGGTGGCGTGCGGAAGCTCCTGATCCAAAATGGCCCGACGCCGGTGGTGTGGTTGTGGGAAGAAGGAATGACTGCGGCCAAACTTCTGCCGGAGTCCGAGGTTTACGCTCCGCTTTTGCCCGGCGCCGAGCTGACACCCTTCGACCTGTTGATGCCCTATTTTTATTGGGATGACTTCATTTTTGAAGGTGTGAGCAAGGTTCTCGGCCGAGCCGCCCATACTTTTCTGCTGCGGGTTCCGGTAGGAGACCCTGCCTACGGGGACAAGCTGGCCGGCGTCCGCGTTCAACTCGACACCCAGTTTCGCGCCATGGTGCAGTCCGAGTTGATCGGTCAGGATGACGAACCCTACAAGAGCCTGACCTTGCGGGACCTGAAAAAGGTCTCGGATCAGTGGATGATCAAGGTCGTTGATCTGCGCAACGAAGTCACCCGCGACAAGACCCGCTTTGAAGTGCGGCGGGCCGCGCTGAATTTGGACCTCTCTCCGCGCGTGTTTGCACCGGAAGCGCTCAACGAGAGCATTGCCACGCCGACCGAAACGGTTGCGCTCGGTCGCTGAGCCCGGCGGCAATTACTTCAGGACGCTCTCGGTCGTCGGGTCGAACAGGTGGACTTTGTCCATCTGGAAGGTGATCTGCACCTTTTGGCCGACATCGAATCGATCCGAGGCCCGGACGCGCGCGATGAAGGAGTGCGCGCCGGTGTCGAGGTAGAGGTAGGTTTCTGCGCCCATGGGCTCCGAGACTTCCACGGTGACCTCCACGGTGTGTGCGGGGTTGGGGGTTGAAAGCGTGAGCGAGTCCTGGGCGTCCTCCGGGCGGATGCCGAGGACGATTTCCTTGTCGATAAAGGCGGTGGCTTTGGCGGCCAGTTCGTCGGTCAGCTCGACCTTGATCGCGGTGCCGCGGTTATTGGTCTCGAGGAAGGTGACGTGGTTGCCGTTGCGCTGGAGCTTGCCCTTGAAGAAATTCATGGGCGGCGAGCCGATGAAGCCCGCGACGAACATGTTCTCCGGGTGGTTGTAAAGGGCGAGGGGCTGGGCCACCTGCATGATGTTGCCGTCTTTCATCACGCAGATGCGGTCACCCATGGTCATGGCCTCAACCTGGTCGTGGGTGACGTAGATCATCGTGGCGCCGAGTCGGGCGTGGAGCTTCGAGATCTCGGTGCGGGTGGAGACGCGCATCTTGGCGTCGAGATTGGAGAGGGGCTCGTCGAAGAGGAATACCTTGGGCTTGCGCACGATGGCGCGGCCAACGGCGACGCGCTGACGCTGGCCGCCGGATAGGGCTTTCGGGCGACGATCCAAGAGGGCTTCCAGGCCGAGCATGGCGGCGGCCTCGCGCACGCGCTTGTCGATCTCAGCCTTGGGGAATTTCCTTAGTTTCAGGCCAAAGGCCATGTTGTCGTAGACCGACATGTGCGGATACAGCGCATAGTTCTGAAACACCATCGCGATGTCGCGATCCTTCGGCAGCACGTTGTTCACCACCTTTGTGTCGATGCTGATCGTGCCGCCGGTGATGTCTTCCAGTCCGGCGATCATGCGCAGGGTGGTGGACTTGCCGCAGCCCGATGGGCCGACCAACACCATGAACTCCCGGTCTTCGATCTCCAAATT
>JAPOIC010000312.1 GCA_029979145.1 Opitutaceae bacterium | reverse complement strand
CAGGACCTCGTGATCGCCGAGGCGCACGTGCGGGATCTCGCCGCGCACGCGCCGGTCGCGATGCCTCCGGAGGAGCGTCAAGGTTTCACGGGTTTGCGCAAGTGGGTCGAAAGCCCGTCGTTTCATCTCGCCCGGCTCGGCGTGAATTGCGTCGAGCTGCAGCCCGTGCAGGAATACGACAACCGCACGCGCGAGGAATACCACTGGGGTTACATGACCGTGAACTGGTTCGCGCCGGCCAGCGGGCTTTCACTCAACGCCGCGGAGGCGTCCGGCATCGCGGAGCTGCAGGCGCTCGTGGCGGCGTTTCACCGGCGCGGCATGGCGGTGATTCTCGACGTGGTCTACAATCACCAAGGCGAGCCGGCGCACCTGCTGTTCATAGACAAGCTCTACTACTTTGAGCTCGATGCACAGGGCGAGCTGTCGAACTGGAGCGGTTGCGGCAACGACCTGCGGGCCCACGCCGCGATGGCCAAGCGACTGATCATCGATTCGTGCCGCCATCTGATCGAGACCTTCGGCGTGGACGGTTTTCGCTTCGATCTCGCGGAGCTGCTCGGGCCGGACGTCCTCGTCGACATTGAAGCGGCGTTGAAGCGCGTGAAGCGCGACGTGATCCTCATTGCCGAGCCGTGGAGCTACCGCGGGCACATCGCGGGCGCGCTGCGCGACACGGGCTGGGCCTCCTGGAACGACGGTTACCGCGACTTTCTGCGGGACTACGTGCGCGGCGGCAGCACGGCCGAAGCGTTTGAATATTTCATCAAGGGCTCGCCGTGGTATTGGGCCAAGTGGCCGGCGCAGACCATCAACTACACCGAGTCGCACGACGACCGCGCGTGGATCGACGTCATCACCGAGAACCCGCCCCACACCGGCCAGGCGCCCACTGCCGCCGACCGCCGGCGCACGCACTTGATGGCGGCGGTGCTGTTTTCCTCGATCGGCATTCCGATGCTCTCCGCGGGCCAGGACTTCATGCGCTCGAAGGGTGGGGTGAACAACACCTACCAGCGCGGCGACTTGAACGCCCTCGATTACCGCCGGCTGTTCCGGTATCCGGGCACGCACGGTTACTTCGCCGATTGGATTGCGTTTCGCCGCGGCGCGGACGGCCAGTTGCTGCGGCACTGGGAACGTCCGGGCGAGGGTTTCTTCCGGGTGTATCGTGCGCCGGACAGCACCGCCTGTGCCGTGGTCTACAATTTCGACGGCTCCCGTGGACGTGATCGTCTGTTGTTCGCGGTCAATCCGACGACTAACGACCTGACCATCCCGCTGGGCGAGACGCTCCCGGCGGCGGCGAATTGGGAACAGGTCGCCAATCACGAGCGTTTCCTGCACGGCGAGGGGCTGGCCCAACCCGTCGAGAGCGAGCTGTTTCTTCCCGCCTGGGGCTGCGGGCTGTGGATCGGCCGGCGATGACACGACAAAACCGTCAAAACCCTTGCCACCCCGAACGCACCCGCTTCATTCGTACCTTTCCGCGCCCGCGCGGGGTCCCTTTCCTCAACCAGAAATCAACCCATAGAACCGGAGTCTCCCATGGCAGTTAAAGTTGGCATCAATGGTTTCGGCCGCATCGGCCGCCTCGTGTTTCGCGCACTCGTCGAGCAGGGCCTGCTCGGCACCACGCTGGACGTCGTCGCCGTCAACGACCTCGTCCCCGCGGACAACCTCGCTTACCTCCTCAAATACGACACCACCCAGGGTCGTTTTGCGGGCACGGTGACCAGCGAGAAGTCCGCGCCGGACGTGGCTGAAGACGACGTGCTTGTGGTCAACGGCCACAAGATCAAGGTGCT
>JAPOIC010000163.1 GCA_029979145.1 Opitutaceae bacterium | reverse complement strand
TCGAGACCGAGCTCATCATCGCCGACATCCAGTCGGCCGAGCAGCAGCACGACCGCAACCAGAAGAAGCTCAAGTCGCAGGACAAGGAGGCCGCGGCCAACGTGGACCTCCTCCCCCGCCTGATCGCCCACCTCAACGAGGGCCGCCCCGCCTCCTCGCTCTCGGTCAAGGACGATGAGCGGCCCCGCCTGAAGACCTTCGGCCTGCTGTCCGGCAAGTCCGTGCTCTACGCCTGCAACGTCGCCGAGTCCGACCTCGCCACCGCCGAGGCGAATCCCTTCGTCCAGAAAGTCGCCGAATACGTCCGCACGCACCACGACGCCGCCTACGTGCCGATCAGCGCCAAGATCGAATACGAGCTCATCGACCTTAGCCCGGAGGAAGCGAAGGAATTCTTGAAGGACCTCGGCGTCGGCGACTCCGGCGTGTCCTCTCTCATCCGCGCCAGCTACGCGCTGCTCGGGCTGCAGACCTATTTCACCGCCGGTGAAAAAGAAGTCCGCGCCTGGACCATCGTGAAAGGTTGGAAGGCCCCGCAGGCCGCCGGCGTCATCCACACGGATTTCGAAAAAGGCTTCATCAAGGCCGAGGTCGTGTCTTATGCCGACCTCTCCAGCCTCGGCTCCGTGGCCGCCGCGCGAGATGCCGGCAAGTATCGCCTCGAGGGCAAGGACTACGTGTTCCAGGACGGCGACGTCGCTCTGTTCCGTTTCAACAAATAGGCTCCTGTTCCCGCGTCATGACTGACGCGCACCATTCGGGCTGGTGACTAACCCCCAGAAGGCGTTGGGAAATGAACCTCTGACTCATTCCCTTGCCCGTGTTTTGCCGTCCCACATGGTCGGCTCATGCCCGGACGCCGATGGGGAATTACCGCACTCACAATCGCCATGATCGGCGCGGCAATTCTGGCCCCAAATCGCGCGGAGGCCGCGGAAGAGGAAAACTACATCGCGGGTAACTACGTCGCCGGCTCTCCGCGTCCTGAGTATTGCTCAAACAACGACGCCTATCGGCAGGCCCGCGCCCTCGCGGCCACCATGCCCGGCGCCTTTGTGATGCGCGGGCGCGGCAATTCGATGCTCCCCCTTTACCGCAGCGGCACGCTCCTCGTGGTGCAGCCCGTGAACTACACGGAACTCGCCCGCGGCATGTCGGTGGTTTTCGAGGACGAGCAGCGCGTCATCACGCACATCCTCGTAGCGAAGGCCGGCGACGGTTGGCGCACGACCGGACTGAACAACCGCCGCCACGACTTTGTGCCGGTAAACGCCGGCAACCTCCGCGGCGTCGTCGTCGCCGCGTTCACACCGCTCGACGGCGCCATCGTGTCGATGCGCTGAGCCGCGGCCAGGGTTCCGCCCTGCCCGCTGTTTGTCAGTCTCGCGGCGCCAGCATTGCCGTTTCGACGACCACCTGAACACCCGCAGTGATCGCGGCGAGATTCAGGCGGTGCCGTCCGCGTGCCGGCAGCGTCGGCAAATGCACGAAACCCGCACGAATTCGCGGCCGACGCCGCAGCTCGTGCATGAGCGCATAGAAGAGATGATTACAGACAAAGGTGCCGGCAGTCTGCGAAACATCCGCGGGGATCCCCCGCTCGCGCAACCGCGCAACGATCTCCTTTGTGGGCAGCGTTGACCAATAAGCTGCCGGTCCGCCAGGCACCACGGGCCGGTCCTCGGGCTGCGACCCGGCGTTGTCGGGGATCCGCGCATCGTCGATATTGATTGCAACGCGTTCCGGTGTGATCGCGAGCCGGCGATCCGCTTGGCCAAGGGCAATCACCAGGTCCGGCCGCACTCCACGCATGGCGCGTTTAAGTTCCGTCCCGCAGGTTCGAAACACGCAGGGCAAAACCACGCCCGTCACCTGATGCCCACCGCACTCCCATCCGTCCAGCCGGCGAACGACGTCCTGCGAAACATTCCGCTTCGCCCCGCCAAAGGGTTCGAATCCGGTCAACAACACGCGTGCCATGACGCCTTGCCTAGTGTCCGGGCCGTCCGCCGCAATCTTCAACGCCACGCCGCCCGCACCGCTACGCCGCGCGCAGTCAGCGTTTGGTGCACGTCCCTGGCGATGGAAACCGCCTGCGGTCCGTCGCCATGCATGCAAAGCGTCACGGCGGCGACCGGCACCCTCACGCCCTCCACACTCGTCACCTCCGCTGCCAAAACCAAGTCAAGCGCCTGTACCACCGCCGCTTCACCCGCAAGCAGGGCCCGCGGGTCCGACCGGGCAACCAAGCGACCATCCTCATGGTAAGCGCGATCGACAAACGCTTCCCCGGCCACGGTCAATCCCGCCTCTTTTCCTGCGGCAAGCATGACGCTGCCAGCCAACCCCACGAGCACGAGCTTCGGATCACATTCAAACACGGCGGCGGCCACGGCCGACGCAACCGTCGGATCCCGCGCCGCCAGATTATAGAGCGCTCCGTGCGGTTTGACGTGGCCAAGCCGGATCCCGAGGGCGTCCGCCTCGGTCTGCAAGGCCTGCACTTGATTCCGCACCCACTCGCGGACCTGGTCCGGCGATGCAGCCAGCTCGAGTCGCCCAAAATTCTTCCGATCCGGAAACCCGGGATGGGCGCCGACCGCAACCCCACGACGCCGGGCCAGGGCAATCGTGGCCCGCATGGTGGCGACATCCCCGGCATGCCCCCCGCAGGCAATATTGGCCGACGAAATCCAAGGCATGATCAGAGCGTCCTGCCCGGCACCCTCACCCAAATCACAATTGAGATCGATCACCGTCATCGCAGCTTTCCCCGCAGGCCCTGCTGAACCAGCGCGAGGGTGCGGGCCTGTTCGCGCCACAGTCGGTGCGCCTCGGCCAGTTTCACATTCCGAAAGCGCACGCGATCACCCGGTCGCAGCTGCGCCAGCAAGGGCTGATCCGCCCGGATCACGTGGGCGATCCGAGGATAGCCCCCAATGGTCTGAGCATCCGCCAAAAGCACGATTGGCGCGCCGTCCGGCGGCACTTGCACCGTGCCCGGTGCCACCGCCGACGAAACCAATTCGGCGTTGGTTCGACGCACCAAGCCCGGCCCCGTCAGGCGCAGCCCCATGCGATCTGATTGCGGGCTGACCGTAAATTCGCCCCGACTAATGCCTCCCGATATCTCCGCTGCTTCCGCCCCGACGACCGTCCGGAGAACCACTTCCTCGCCGATCTGCGGAAAAATCGTCGGGTCGACGCTCCATCTCCCCACAATTGTCTTTGCGCCCGCTCCGATGGGCAGCACATCGCCCTTGGCCAAAGCCCGGCCGCCAAGTCCGCCCAGTCCGGCGCGCAAATCCGTGCCTCGCCCACCCAGCACTTTCGGGACGTCGAATCCCCCGGCCACGGCCAGGTAGGTCCGGCATCCTCGGGTGGCGGCGCCAAATTTCACGCGTTCCCCGGCTTTGATGGCGTGCGGCCGCCACGGCGTAGGTCCGCCCATCGACGCGCCCGTCGCCGCAATGATGGCGTCGGTTTGAAATTCCAACTCCGCCCCGACCAAGGTCATTTCCAAACCGGCCACGCCGGGTGCGTTGCCCACCAACAGGTTCGCCAGATGCAGGCTGAACGCATCTACGGCGCCGCCCGGCGGAAGACCCGTGGCACGCAAGCCCGGCCGGCCCAAATCCTGGACCGTGGAGAGCATGCCGGGTTTGATGACCTTCACTGCCATGTTGCAAACTCCTCGGCCGTGATGGCCTTGAAACGCAAGCGGTCACCCACCCGCAGCTGCGTCGGCTCCTCGGCGCTCGGATCGAACAGTTTCAAAGGGGTCCGGCCAATGAGGTTCCACCCTCCGGGCGACGCGACCGGATAGACCCCGGTTTGGCCTCCGCCGATCGCGACGCTGCCCGCCGGCACCTGGGTGCGCGGGGTCGAGCGCCGGGGCGTATGCAGCTTGGCCGGCAGTCCCACAAGGTAAGGAAATCCCGGCGAGAAGCCAATCGCACCGACCACGTAGGTCTCCGCCGCGTGAAGTTCGGCTACCTCGCGCGCAGCGAGGCCGGAATGCCGCGCCACCGTCATCAAGTCTGGGCCGCACTCCCCGCCGTAGCACACCGGGATCGAAATCAGTCGGCCTTTCGCCACCGCCCGCGGGACTGAGCGGCCGGCGCGTTCCTGCAGGTCGAGGCAAAATCCGTCAAAGCTCCCGATCCGCGTCAGGTCATAAAACACCGTGACGGTCGCATACGCCGGCACCACGGCTACCAACCCCGCCGGGGGATCGGCCTCGATCGCCGCCACGACCGCTCGCACCTCGCCCAAGGCCTCGCCGGCGGCGGTGCCGTCCCAAGCCAGCACCACGGCATCGTCGCCGAGCGGATTCAGTTCCATGGCCGCACTCTCAGCAGGTCCCGCGCCTACCGCAAGGCCCCACCCCGTCACCTAATCGCCGGCACGCGCCGGCCTGATACTTGGCCGGATAGGGTTGAAGTTTTTCCCAAAAGCCGGATTGCTAGGCCCTCATGCGCCTCAACCGCATCAGCTCCGTCGCCTTGGCCAGCCTTCTCACGCTGACCGCCTGCCGCAAGGCCGAGGTCGCTTCCTACCGCGTGCCCAAGGAGGCGCCCCCACCGGCGCCCCTCGCCCTGCCCGGCGGCATGTCGGGTGACATGTCCGGCCCGGACATGGCCACCACGCCCGTTCCAACCGCCAGCGGCGCCGGCCTGACCTGGACCGCCCCGGCGACATGGACCAAGCTCGACCCCGCCCGCATGCGGCGCGCCGGCTACCGGATCGACGGCCCCGCCGGCACCAGTGCCGAGCTCACAGTGACCGCCTTCCCCGGCGACGTCGGCGGCGATCTGGCAAACATCAATCGCTGGCGCAACCAGCTCCAACTGTCCCCGCTCGAGCCCGCAGCGCTGGACGGCGTGATTTCCGTGCAGCCGTTCAACGGCCGCGAGTTCAAGCTCGTCGACCTCAGCAACACCGCCACCCCGCCCCAGCGCACGCTCGCCGCCTACACCGAGCACGACGGCAGCACATGGTTCTTCAAGCTCACCGGTGACGACCAAGCCATCGCGGCGGCCAAGGCGGTATTCCTCGATTTCCTCAACACCGTCCGACCGGAGTGACCATGCGCCAGAACTGGAAAGACTTCGTCGACTTCTTCACGTCGCTCAAACTCACGGTGGTGCTGCTGGCCCTGTCGATCGTGCTCATTTTCTGGGCTACGCTCGCACAGGTGAAGCTTGGTGTCTGG
>JAPOIC010000083.1 GCA_029979145.1 Opitutaceae bacterium | reverse complement strand
TCGCGCACCGCCGCGTCATCCACCACCAGCTCCAGGCGGTAGCGGTTCGTCTTGGCCGCGAGAAAGTTGTCCCGCTCGCGCAGCCGGCAGGCTTTGATGAAACGGCCGATTTTTTGGGAAAACGTATTTTCCAACCGGTCCGCCCGGATGGCATCGAACAAGGCCTGCAAGTGTTGCTCCTGCTCGGGTCCAACGCCGACTTCGCCCGCCCAGCGCTCCACCCGTTCAATGGTCAGAAAGCCTGCGCGCACACCGTCGACGATGTCGTTCAGCGAATAGGCCGCGTCGTCCGCCCAGTCCATGATCTGGCACTCGACGCTCTTGAAACCGTTGAGCGCTTAGCCGTGGCGCAACTGCCCGGGAATTTCCGCGCCGCCGAACACCCAGCGGCGGATCGGTTCCTGGGCGTCGTAGATGAAATGATTCACGGGCGGCGTCGGAAACTCGGTGTAGAGTTGCTTGTATTTGAGGACGCCATCAAGGAGCGCACGGGTCGGCTGCATGCCGCGCACCCCGCTCTCGTTTTGATACATTGTTTCGCAGAGCAGGTGCAGTGTCTGGGCGTTGCCCTCGAAGCCCCCGCGCCGCTTCATGAGTTCCTGCAGCGTGCGCTCCCCGCTGTGGCCGAACGGCGGGTGCCCAAGGTCGTGCGCGAGACAGCTCGCCTCCACCAGGTCACTGTCGATGTAGAAATCATCCCGCAGCGGCCTGCCTTGCGTGCGCAGGAAATGGCAGATCGACCGGCCGATCTGCGATACCTCAATGGAATGCGTCAGGCGCGTCCGGTAAAAATCGTATTCCCCCGAGAGAAAAACCTGGGTCTTGGACTGCAGCTTGCGGAAGGCGTGGGCGTGAATGATCCGATCGCGATCAATCTGGAACACGCTGCGGTAATCCGGTTTGCGGTCGCCGCCGTAGGCCTCGGTATCGAACGCGTTGTAAAACCGGTTTTCCATTGGGATTCGACAGCAAGGGGTCGCCCGATAGGTTGCAAACCCTAAGACCGCATGCCCGCCGCCACCTTTGACACGCCGATCGGGATCTGCCGCCTCTCGTGGGAGGACTACGTGCTCACGGGCTTCGGCCTGCCGGGCGACGGCAGCGACGGCACCTCCGAAACCGCCGTCCCACGCTGGGTGGACGAAATCATGCGCCGCGTGCAGTCGCACCTCGCCGGTCATCATCAGGATTTCACTGACCTGCCCTTCGCCTTCGACCGGGTAGCCGATTTTCCCAAGCAGGTTTACCAGTGCACGCTCCTGATCAAACCCGGCACGACTTGGAGCTACGGCGACATAGCCCGTGAACTCGGTTACCCGATTTCGACCAGCCGGGCCGTCGGGTCGGCCCTCGGCGCCAACCCTTGGCCGCTCCTTGTGCCCTGCCACCGCGTCGTCGCCGCAGACGGCAAGATGACCGGTTTCTCCGGCCCGGGGGGCGTGGAGACCAAGCTCCGGCTTCTCGCCATCGAGGGCGCGCAGTTATTCGACGTCTGAGGTCCGGCATTAACGGCGCTTCGTTCGGCCGGGAAATCGGGATAGGAGTTGTGCCCCGGCCCCGTGCGCCCACACTGCCCCCATGCCCGCAAAGACCATGCGCGCCATCGCCAAAACCCAAGCCGGCCCGGGACTCGAGATGATCGAGGCCCCCGTGCCCGAGCCGGGCATCAACGATGTGCTCATCAAGATCAAGCAGACCTCCATCTGCGGCACCGACATCCACATCTACAACTGGGATGCCTGGGCCGCACAGACGATCCAGCCGCCGATGATCATCGGCCACGAGTTCGTCGGCACCATCGAGGAGATCGGCGCCAACGTAAAAGGCTTCAAAAAGGGCGACCTTGTCGACGGCGAGGGTCACATCGTTTGCGGCATGTGCCGCAACTGCCTCGCCGGCCGCCGCCACCTGTGCAAGGACACCAAGGGCGTGGGCGTGAACCGCGACGGCGCATTTGCCCATTACCTTTGCATTCCCGCCAGCAACGCCGTGCACGTGGACCCAGCGATCCCGCTCGACGTGCTGTCGTGCTTCGACCCGCTGGGCAATGCGACGCACACTGCGCTCCAGTTTGATCTCGTCGGTGAAGACGTCCTCGTGACCGGCGCCGGCCCGATCGGCTGCATGGCCGTCGCCATCGCCAAGCACGCCGGCGCGCGCAAGATCGTCGTGACCGACGTCAACGCCGACCGCCTCGCCCTCGCCAAGCGCATGGGCGCCACCCGCACGGTCGACGTCTCCAAGGAGAAACTCGCCGACGTGCAGAAGGCCATCGGCATGCGCGAGGGTTTCGACGTCGGTCTGGAAATGTCCGGCAATCCGCAAGCCTTGAACGACATGATCGACAATATGGCCCATGGCGGCCGCATCGCGCTCCTTGGCATCATGCCGGGCGCCGCGGCGGTGAACTGGAACAAGGTCGTTTTCAACATGCTCACGATCAAAGGCATTTATGGCCGGGAAATGTATGAGACGTGGTATAAGATGACCTCGATGATCCAGACCGGGCTCGATATCTCGCCCGTCATCACGCACCGCTTCGACCACACGGAATTCCAGACGGCCTTCGACCTCATGCGCTCCGGCAAGAGTGGCAAAATCGTGCTGAAGTGGGACTGACGCCATGACTCCGAAATTCCAGTCCCACCTCAAGCGCACCCTCGCCGACATCGAGGGTGCCGGCCTCTACAAGCGCGAGCGCATCATTACCACGCCCCAGACCGCGCACATCGGCGTGAGCGACGGCCGGCAGGTGCTCAATCTCTGCGCCAACAATTACCTCGGCCTCGCGGATAACCCCGAGCTCATCGCCGCCGCCCGCGAGTCCCTCGACCGCTGGGGTTACGGTCTCGCCTCGGTGCGGTTCATCTGCGGGACGCAGCAATTGCACAAGGACTTGGAGGGAGCGATCAGCCGCTTCCTCGGCACCGATGACACGATTCTCTACACCTCGTGCTTCGACGCCAATGGCGGCCTGTTCGAAACCCTGCTTGGGTCGGAGGACGCGGTCATTTCCGACGAACTCAACCACGCGTCGATCATCGACGGCATCCGTCTCTGCAAGGCCAAGCGCTTCCGCTATCGTAACAACAACCTCGAGGACCTTGAAGCCAAGTTGAAGGAAGCCGACGCCGCGGGCGCACGTTTCAAGCTAATCGCCACCGACGGCGTGTTCTCGATGGACGGTTATATCGCCGACCTGAAGGGCATCTGCGATCTCGCGGACCGTTACGGCGCCTTGGTCATGGTCGATGACAGCCACGCCGTGGGCTTCATGGGCCGGACCGGCCGCGGCACACCTGAACACTGCGGTGTGATGGAACGCGTGGACATCATCACTGGCACGCTCGGCAAGGCCCTCGGCGGCGCCAGCGGCGGCTACACCACCGGACGGAAGGCCATCATCGACCTGCTGCGACAACGCTCTCGGCCCTACCTGTTCTCCAACACGGTCGCCCCGGCCATCGCCGCCGCCTCGCTCAAGTGCCTTGAGCTGCTGTCCCGCTCCACGGAGCTGCGCGACAAGCTTGAGGAGAACACCAAGTTCTTCCGCGAGGGATTGGTTGCCGCTGGCCTCGACATCCGCCCCGGCACTCACCCCATCACGCCCGTGATGCTGGGCGACGCCGCTTTGTCGCAAAAATTCGCCGCCCGCATGCTCGACAAGGGCGTGTATGTCATCGGCTTCTTCTATCCGGTCGTGCCCCAGAGCCTCGCCCGCATCCGCACCCAAGTCTCCGCCGTGCACAGCCGCGAGGACCTCGCCTTTGCGATTGAGAAATTTGCCGAGGTCAAAAACGAACTCGGCCTCTGATCCTTTTATGTCGCTTCCCCTGCCCCTCGCATCGCTTCGCCGCGCCGCCCGCTTGGCCGCGACTCGCGCTTATGCGCCCTACTCGAAGTTCAAAGTGGGCGCGGCGATCCTGACGCAAGACGGAGCGGTCTTCACCGGCTGCAATGTCGAAAATGCCTCCTATGGCCTGTGCAACTGTGCCGAACGCACCGCAATCTTCAGCGCCATCGCTGCGCGCAAAAAAGCACTGAAACTCCGCTGCGTGGTCGTCTACACCGACACGCCTACGCCGACCTCCCCGTGCGGTGCCTGCCGTCAGGTCATTAACGAATTCGGTCCCACGGCGCGCGTCGTCTCGTATTGCCGCGGCAATGCCGTGATCGACACGACCCTTGATCAATTGCTGCCCGGCGCGTTTGGCCCGGCCAATCTTGGGCACTGACCGACGTCAGAGCGAATCGCGCACGGCCGCCACGATCTCGCCGAGGGCGACGTCGCGCTCCGAGCGGTCGTTCATGTCGCGAACCCTGACGATCCCCTTCGCCAGCTCGTCGCTGCCAAAGATAAGCGCAAGTCGCGCCCCGGCCTCGGCCGCAGCCTTGAACTGCTTGCCAAAGGCCACGTCCTTCAGCGGGTAGTCCACCCGGAAACCCGCCGCGCGCAGCGCCTGGATGGCCCCGAAGGCCGCCTTGCGCTCCGCTTCGCCACCAATCACGCAATACACGTCCGGCGCCTGCACGAGTGACGGCGTCAGGCCGCGTTGTTCCAGCAAAAGAGCGAAGGTCATGTCGCCGATCGCAAAGCCCACCGCCGGCAGGTCGACATTGCCGAGCTTGCCCACGAGATCATCGTAACGGCCGCCGCCGGCAATCGCCCGCAGCTCGCCTTTACGATCAAAGGCCTCGAAGACGAAACCCGTGTAATAGGCCAGCCCGCGCACCACGCCGAGATCCACCTCAATGAATCGCGAAAGGCCCATTGCATCGAGGTTTCCCAGCAGCTTGCGCCAGTCGGCCAGTCGCGCGCTGATGCGGTCATTGCCGAGCGGCGACAACACGGCCTCGAGCGCGGGCAAGGACTTGATTTGGAGAAAGGCCAGCACCTTGGCTTTCAGCGCCTCGTCGAGCGCGCCAAATTGCTCGGTGTAGCCCTTGAACGCATCGTCGCCGTATTTCTCGTAGCGGTCAACCGCACCGAGCACACCGCGGGTGCGCGGCTCATCCAGGCCCAGCGCGGCGAGATAATAAAACCACAAATTGCGATCACTCAGACGCACGTAGAAGTCCTGCTCCGTCAGCCCAAAAGCACACAGACACTGCACGAGCAGGCCGATGAGTTCAGTCTCCGCCTCCGGGCCGGGCTCGCCAAAAATATCGGCGTTCAGCTGGAAGAAACAGCGGCCGCGTCCCTTCTGCATGCGCTCATAACGGTAAAACTCACCGATGCTGAACCACTTGATCGGGCGTTTCAGGGCGTTCGCCTTGGCGCCAACCAGACGGCAGACCGTCGGCGTCATCTCCGGACGCAACGCCACTTCGCGGCCGCCCTTGTCAGTGAAGCTGAACAACTGCGCCTCGATCTCGTCGCCCGACTTGGCCTTGTAGAGGTCGAGTGGCTCCAGCACCGGCGCGTCGTATTCGGCAAAACCATAGGCCGCCGCCGTCTGCCGCCAGAGGCGAAACAGGTAATTACGGCGGGCAAGATCGTCGGGATAGAACTCCCGGAAACCGGGCAAGGTCTGAAACATGGCCATGGGACGAGAAACCTTGCGGAGCCGGTGAAACCCACGCCACCTCAAAATTCCGGCGAACAAAAAGGCCGGGACTGAGGTCCCGGCCCGAAAAGACGGTTGGAAAAGAAACTCAGGCGTCCGACTCTGTTTCCTGAGCCGACGGAGCCGACAACTGGTTGAGGTCGATCTTCTTGAGCTGCTGCTTCAGGACCTTGCCGGACTTGAACTTCACCACGGCGCGCTGCGGAATCACCACTTCGGCCTCGGGCTTGTTCGGGTTGCGGCCAATGCGGGACTTGCGCACCTGCACTTCCAAAACGCCAAAATTGCGGAGCTCGACGTTGCGACCTTGGGCCAAGGCTTTCTGGATGATGTCGAGGGTCAGCTGGACCGTGTCGACCACTTGCTTTTGGGGAAAGCCGGTCTGCTTATAAATTTCGAGGACGATCTCACGCTTCGTCAGATTGTTGGACATGATGTTTCCTTTCGCTGATTACAACCGGGGGATGACTGGCTAAAGTTCTCGCAGTTCCATGATTGCGTCAATGAATATGACTCGCCTGCGCTTCAAAAAGACGTGAAAAGACGCCCCTCCGATGCCTGACCCAAGTGCCGTAAACTCGATGTTTGCCCGGATCGCCTGCCGTTATGACCTGGCGAACCGGCTGCTCAGCGGCGGCATGGACCTGTGGTGGCGGCGCCAATTGGTGCGGGCCGTCGACCGCGGGACCCCTCGCGACGTCCTTGATTTGGCCACGGGAAGCGGCGATGTCGCCTTTGCCCTGAGCGATCGCCTATTCTACTCCAAGTCAATCGTAGGCATTGACTTCTGCCAGCCGATGCTCGACGAGGCTGAGACAAAAAAAGCCAATGCCGGGGCCGATCGACACCCGCGGGTGACCTTCCGGCAAGGGGACGGCATGGCCCTGCCCCTGCCTGACGCGTCGTTTGACGCCATCACCATCGCCTTTGGGCTGCGCAATATGGCCGACCGGCATCGTTCGTTAAGCGAGATGCGGCGGGGCCTCCGCCCCGGCGGCCGCCTTTATATACTCGAATTCTCCCAGCCCTACCGTTGGTTCCAGCCCGTCTATTTCTTCTACCTTCGTCATGTCCTCCCCGCCGTTGCAGGATTGGTGACGCGCGACCGGGCGGCCTACGTTTATCTAAACGAGACCATCGAGGAATTCCCCGGAAGGGATGCACTGGCCGAAGAAATCAAGGCTGCGGGCTTTGCTTCGGTATCGGCCACGCCGATGACGTTCGGCATCGTGGCGCTACACGAGGCCCGCGCCTGATCAGTTGAAGGACTTGCCGCAGCCGCAGGTGCTCTGCGCGTTGGGGTTCTGAATTTCGAATCCCTTGCCCTGCAAGCCGTCATCAAAGTCGATTCGGCTTCCTTGGAGGTAGGCCAGGCTGGCGGCGTCCATCACGATCGCCACGCCTTCACTCTCCAACAAAGTGTCCTCCGCCCTCTGCTCGTCGAAGGACATGCCATATTGCAAGCCGGAGCAACCGCCTGACTCAACCAGCACCCGCAGCGGACGGTCCTCGGCAGAGGATTCCTTTTGCATGGCGCGGATGCGCTCGGCGGCGCGGGGAGTCAGGGAGATCATGCGCGCACCCTACGTTCCCGGGCCAGCCTGTCAAACCGCCGCCGTTGTGTCATACAGCAGGATTCAGGCCCAGCTGCATAGATTTCTTGCCAGTCGCTGACCCGCCTCCTTTCCTCCGCCTGTGGCTGCGCTGAAAACACTCAACAATGAGATCACTTACGAGCTTGTGCGCAAGATCGCCGAGGGCGGCATGGGCTTGGTTTATGAGGGCGCCCACCTCGGGGCGGGCAATTTCCGCAAGGTCGTCGCCGAAAAGCTCATCCGCGAGGAGTATTCGGCCATTCCCGAGTTCCAGAAGAACTTCATCGGCGAAGCCCGGCTGGTCGCCGACTTGATTCATACGAGCATCGTCCAGACCTACCATTTGGGCAACGCCGGCGGGCAGTATTTCATGGTCATGGAGTTCGTTCGTGGCGTGAACCTCGAGCAGTTCATCGAGCGCCACCTTGCCCTCCGCCGACCGGTGCCGGTCGACCTGGCGGCCTTTATCGTTTCCCGGGTGGCCCGAGGGCTCGCCTACGCCCACCAGAAGTGTGACCGCGACGGTCGCCACCTGAACATCGTCCATCGAGATATCGGCCCGAAAAACATCATGCTCGCCTACGAGGGCGACGTGAAGCTCACGGACTTCGGCATCGCGAAGGCTCTGGACTTGATGTATAACGAGGAAGGCAAGGTCATCGCGGGGAAGGACGAATACCTTTCCCCCGAACAGGCCAGCTACGCCGTAACCGACGCGCGCGCCGACCTTTTTCCACTGGGCATCGTCCTGACCGAGCTCCTGCTGGGCAAAAACATCTTCCGGGCCCTGGATCGCATGGATTCCCGCCGCAACATCCAGACCATGCCCATCCCGAAGTTCGGAACGCTCCGACCCGAGATCGACGAGCGCCTTGAGGCCATCATCCAGAAAGCGCTGCAGCGCGACCGCGAAAAGCGCTACCAGAGCGCGTTCGAAATGATGACCGACCTCGAGCTCTGCCTCTCCAGCGACCGCTACGGCCCCACGATTGAGAAGCTCGGGGTCTACCT
>JAPOIC010000263.1 GCA_029979145.1 Opitutaceae bacterium | reverse complement strand
GCCCTCCGGGAAATAATACGCCCTCGCAGGGCGCATAAGTTCGCTACTCGACAGGATTGCGCCCGCAACCGGGATTCGACAGCAGGCAGTTTGACGCCATGGTCGGCGTCATGACCAAGCTGTGCATTTTTGTCGGCATGCTGCTCGGCAGCTACCTCGGGTGGTATCTCGGCGATGCCGCCGGCTGGGGTTTCTGGGGAGCCTTCCTGCTCAGCGGCGTTGGCAGTCTCGCCGGGGTCTACGTTGGCTGGAAATACGGCCAGAAGCTTGATCACTGAGCCGCCCGCCCGCGGTCAGTTCGCCGGTTCGACGTGCACGGCGACGTCCGTGACCGCCAAGTCGGCGTGAGCCATCAGCGCATCTTTCACCGCATGGGCAATGTCGTGCCCAGCGCGCACGCTGAGGTCACCATCGACGCGCACCTGAATGTCGACGAGGTGGCTGAGCCCGCTCTTGCGCACCCGGCACTTGTCCACCGAACGCACCCCGGCCACGCCTTGGGCAATGGCGCGCACTTGCTGCTCCAACTCCGGGGCGACGGCCGTGTCCATCACGTCGCCGACTGCGCGGTTAAACATCGTCACACCGTTGACGGCGATCACCACGCAGGCGAGCAACGCCGCCCAGTCGTCCGCCGCTTCGTAGCCGGGACCGGCCAGCAGCGCGACGCTGATGCCCACGAAGGCCGCCGCCGAGGTCAGAGCATCGGAATAGTGATGAAACGCCTCGACGCCCAGAGCCGTGCTGCCGTGTTCCTCTCCCGCGTGGGCGAGGCGGCGGGAAAACCAAAACTTCGTGCCGACCACGAGCGCGAGCACCAGCAGCGTGGCCCAATGCGGTCCGCGGTGGGGGGTGATGATTTCGTGCACGGCGTGCCAGCCAATCCACCCGGCGGCCGCAAAGACGAAGAGCGCCACCGCCAGCGCCGCCAACGGCTCGGCCTTGCCGTGGCCGTAGGGGTGATTGTCGTCCGGTGGTCGCGCCGCCACGCGAAATCCCGCCCAGACCAGCGCCGAAGAAAACACATCGACCAGTGACTCCACCCCGTCGGCGATCAGCGCATAGGTATTACCCAGAATACCACCGGCGAATTTCACCGCCGCGAGGACCAGGTTCAGCAGGATGCCACGCAACACGTGGGCCGCGCCAGAGTCGGCGCGCCGACGGGCAAATTCATGGGCGTTGGCGGCTTCTCCGGGCACGCGTAGTTCGTAGCCACGGCCCCGCACCCGCGCGAGGCCGTAATTGACCGCTGCCACGACGCCGGTCATGTTGAAGCGAACCACCCACCACCATGGCCGGCCTCAATGTCGCGCGCTCCCTCGATCCGGTGAAACAGTTCTCGGTTTTCGCGGAAAACCGGGTTGGGCGTCTCTACGATCTCATCGCGCTGTTGAAGGACCACAACGTCCACGTCATGGCGCTCACCGTCCTCGACACCACCGACAGCGCAATCATGCGCATGGTCGCCGACGACCCCGACAAGGCCCGCGAGATCATGGTGAACAATGATTTTCCCTACGTGGAGTGTGAGATCCTCGTGGTCGAGGTGCCGGACGAAGCCCACCTCAAGAGCGTTCTCGCCGCGCTGCTCGAGGCCGAGATCAATCTCCACTACATCTACACCTTCCTGAAGCGCCCCGGGAGCAAGCTCGCCCTCGCGATCAACGTCGAGGAACCCGAGACCGCCGCCCAGGCCCTCAATGGCCGCGGCTTCAAAGTGCTCTCGCACCGCGACATCGCGCGGTAGGGCTCTCCACTGCTGGGCTCCGTAATCGTTCTCTCCCTCTAGCTAAGGGAGAAAGAGAACTATACGGAACCCAACCTCCGCCGCCTACACGCGGTAGAACTTCTCCGCGTTGCGCGCGTAGACTTTGTGCAGCTCGTCGGGCGAGCAGCCTTTGAGCGCAGCGTCGAGCGTGTTGACCCAGCGCGGGTAGTCGGTCGCCTGTGAGGCCACGGGCCAGTCGCCGCCGAAGATGATCCGGTCGAAGCCGAAGCACTCGACCACATGGTCGATGTAGGGACGCAGGTCGGCCGGCGTCCACTTCTCAAAATCCGCCTCGGTCGCGAGACCAGACATCTTGCACCAAACGTTGGGCAACGCCGCGAATTCGCGCATGTGTTCGCGCCACGGATCGAGCAGCTGATTTTTGATGTCGGGCTTGGCGATGTGATCGACGATAAACGCGGTCTCGGGGCATTGCCGCACAAGTTTCAGCGTGTTCGCCATCTGGGTGTGGTTGATGCAGATGTCGAAACTCAGCCCGTGGCGCGGGAGCAGTTGCACGCCGCGCACAAATTTTGGCTGCAGGCAGAACTCCGGGTCAGGCTCGAACTGGATGATGCGACGAATGCCCTTGATCAGCGGGTTCGATGCAAGGTTCGCCAGCGCGGCGTCGGCGCCATCGCCCTTCTCCAACGGTGCCCACGGCACGATGCCGCGGATACGCGGATCGACTGCCGCCACTTCCGTCACCCAATCGGCCTCCTCCTGAAACTGCGCGAAGTCGCACTCGCACTGGAGAAACACCATCTTCGCCACCTGCACCGGCCCGCACACCTGGCGGTATTCCTCGATCAGATGATCGCGGTTGAGCATCGGCACATTGGCGAGCCAGGGGTAGCGCAGGCGCTTCAGGTCCCAGATGTGCAGGTGGGTGTCGACGATGGGGAAGTTGGGCATAGGGACGGGGATTAGGGGTTAACCACGAATGAACACGAATTCACACGAACCCACCGGCGCCGCCATCGGAGCGCGGAATTTGTTCCGCTTCAACGCTGGTATTTCCTTGCGCGCCCCTATTGGGCGAACGCGCGATGGCAATCGGGAGGTGAAGCGGCGCGCTGGTCATAACTGTAACCAAT
>JAPOIC010000036.1 GCA_029979145.1 Opitutaceae bacterium | reverse complement strand
GGCGTCGAGCCATTCAACCGTGCGGCGCACGCCGTCTTCGTAAGGGGTTTTGTGCCGGAACTCCGGCACATCGCGCTTCAGCTTCTCGCTGGAATACACGCCGTGGTAGCGGAAAATTTCCTCGAGCGGTTGCAGGCGTTCGTGGCCGAGCGAGAGCAGCAGGTCGGTAGGGATATGCACGATGCGTGGCTCCGGCGCGCCGATCGCGGCTGCGGTGCGGCGCACATAGTCATCCCAAGTCACGACTTCGTCCGCCGTGGCGTTGTAAGCCTCGCCAAAGGTGTGGCGCTCGCCCGCGGCGTAGGCGAAGCCACGGCCGACGTCCTCGTGAAAGGCGCTTTGCCAAAGCCCGTGGCCGTCGCCGCTGACGACCACCGGAAGGCCGCGGCGCAGGCGGTCGACGAACGAGGGCTCCCAGCCGAGGTTGTTGATCACCGGGCCGCTGGGACCGTAGGTGTGCGAGGGGCGGAAGATCGTGACCGGAAACCGGCCGTCCTCGTGCGCGCGCAGGAAGAGCTGCTCGCAGTCGACCTTGCCGCGACCGTAGGTCGAGTGCGGTTGTTGCGGCGTGGTTTCGTCGGTCGGGACGATGGCCTGCGTGTTGCCGTAGGTGCAGACGGTGCTGCAAAAGAGAAAATGCCCGCAGCGTCCCGCTAGGGCGCGCACGTCGCTCGCGGCCTGCTCAAGGTTGAAACAGATCATGTCGATGGCCACGTCCCACGGGCCCGCCTCTACGATGGCGCGCTCGAAGGCCGCGCGATCCTCGCGGTCGCCGATCAGGCGTTTTACGTTGCCGAGCCGGTCCTCCATGCGCCCGCGGTTGAAGACGGTGATATCCGCCCCTCGCGCCTGCAGGGCTTTCACGATGCCCGTGGAAATCAGTCCCGTCCCGCCGATGATCAACACTTTCATGAATCCGGATGCAAAGCCTGCCGCCGGTGGCTGTCGATGGTGCATCCGCTTTCGCACGAAAATATCGACCCCGTTCCGGCCGCGGCCATGCTGCGACCCGTATGAGCGTGCGTCTACTCCTCGTGGTCCTGCTGCTGGCCTTCGTTGGCGCGGTCCCCGGAGTCCGGGCGGAGACGGCCGAGCGTTACGGCCCGGGCACGCAGCCGCAAAAGCTGAAGGTGGGTGCCAAGACCTATCGTGACGTGCGAATCAAATCGGTGAACCCCCGCACGGTGCTTTTTCTCCACCGCGACGGCATGGCCTCGGTCAAGCTCAGCGAGCTGACGCCGGCGTTGCGGGAGAAGTTCGGCTACGATCCTGCAGCGGAGGCCGACGTGAACGCCGCGATGCAGGCCGCGATCAAGAAGCGACAGGCACGGGCCGCGGCGGCGACTGCAGCCCGGCAACCGACGGCGGTGACCGCCTCGGGTTTTGAGGCGTTGCTGCAGCGTTTCGGCACGCCGGCCGAGCTGCTCGGTCTTTGCCGTGGTGAGCGCGCTGGAGTATCTCGCCGCCGAGGAAACCGGTCGCGCGGAGAAACTTTCGGAAGAATACCTCGTCTGGGCCACCGCACGCACCATCCAACGTTTGGGCGGGCCTTCGGGCCAGCGTACGGGTGACGATCTCGACACCGGCTTTGCCCTGACCGAAGTGGTCACGGCCCTGCGCAGCTACGGCATCCCGCCCGCCGGCGCCATGCCCAACACCATTGGCCGCACGAACAACGTGACCGAAGAACCCCCGCCCGGTGCGATCGCCGCGGCGCGCGCCCGGGGGCAGGTGGCGGTGCATCGCGTGCCAGGACGCGACAACGCCACCCAGCTCAACAATATCGTCCACGCCCTCAACGCCGGCGTGCCCGTCGCCATCGGCACCGCTTGGCCCATCCTGCACAACGACCGCGCGGCGCTCCTGAACACCCAGCCGCCCGCTTACAATCACGCAGTCACGCTGGTCGGCTACCGTTGCCCGACCGGGCGGCTCGAGGACGCGACGTTCATCTTCAAGAATTCCTGGGGCGCGGCACGGGGCGCGAACGGCTACGGCTTCGCCACCTACGGTTACCCCCTGCAACACCTGCACGCCGCGATTCTGCTCGAGCTCTCCGCAAGCTGACTGATGTAGGGCGGGGTCGCCGACCCCGCCTTCCGGTCACGATGTCCTACATCGAGGCGGGGTCAGCGACCCCGCCCTATATCAATCCGCCAATCCCAACGCTCCTCATCCGCTTTTGGTTTGTCCGTCATCGTCGCGCTTGCTGGAGTGCTGGCGCACCATGGCGCGCAAACCGCGAATTGAGTTCCCCGGGGCGCTTTACCTCGTCTCCAACCGCGGCAACTACCGGCGCGAGGTGTTCGGCACCGCGGCGGCTGCGCAAGCGTTTGAGACCTGTGTCACCGAAGCCTGCGCGCAGAGTGGCTGGCACCTGCACGCGTGGTCGCTTTTGCCGGACCAATACTTTCTCGTGGTGGGCACGCCGCGCGGCAACCTCGTCGCCGGCATGCACTGGTTGCAGGGCACCTTCGCCGCGCGGTTCAACCGGCAGGTAGGCGAGCAGGGGCATCTGTTTCAGAGCCGCTATCAAGCGCGGCTGGTCGAGCCCGGCCGCACGCTGGCCAACGTCGTGTCCTGGGTGCACCTCGCGCCGGTTCGGACCGGGCTCGTGACTCTGGCACAATTGCCGGCGTTTCGCTGGGGCAGCCTGCGAAGATTCCTGCGCGGCGAGGAACGCCCAATGGGCTTGGGCTGCGGCGAATGGCTCGGCCAGATCCGCGGCTACCGCGACACCCCGGAGGACTGGGCGCGTTACGGCGAATGGCTGGATTGCCTCGCGACCGACGTGGATGAGCAGGCCTTTGCGGGTTTCGCCGGCATGGAACGCGGCTGGGCCATTGGCAGCGACGGCTGGCGGCAGGGTATCGCACAGGCGCAGGCGGGCCGGCTGCGCCAGCAGGCACTGCACGGCGACGATCTGGCGGAGTTGCGCGAGGCCGTGTGGGAGCAGGCTGTCGCCAAATTGTTAGAACGCGCCGGCAAGACCGACGCCGACCTGCGCCGCGATCCGCGCGGAGCCGAGTGGAAACTGGCCCTCGCCGAAACCCTGCGGCGCACCACGACCGCAACCAACCCTTGGCTCGGCCAGCGACTGCACATGGGCAAAGGCAGCACCGTCAGCACCTACCTCGCGCGCTATCGCGCCACCCATTCCTCTGCTTTATGAAATTCTTCCCTGCCAATTTCACTTGGGGCGCCGCGACGGCGTCCTACCAGATCGAGGGCGCCTGGCGCAACGATGGCCGCGGCCCGAGCATCTGGGACGCGTTTACGCACCTGCCTGGCAAGACGCACCAGCATCAGACCGGCGACGTCACCTGCGATCACTATCACCGCGTCGACGAGGACGTCGCGCTGATGAAGGCGATGGGGCTCAAGGCCTACCGTTTCTCGCTGTCGTGGAGCCGCCTCCTGCCGTTGGGCCGCGGCGAGATCAACGAAGCTGGCGTCGCATTCTACAACCGCCTGATCGACGCCCTGCTGGCCAACGGCATCACGCCGTGGATCACGCTCTACCACTGGGACCTGCCGCTCGCCTTGCAGCTGGAGACGGACGGCCTGATCAACCCGGAGATCGCCGACCATTTTGCGCGCTACGCTGAGCTCTGCTTTGAGCGATTCGGCGACCGCGTGAAGAACTGGATCACGCTCAACGAGCCCTGGTGCAGCGCCGTGCTCGGTCACGGCATCGGCTATTTTGCGCCCGGGCGCGTGAGCCAGACAGAGCCCTACCTCGCGGCGCACAACCTCCTCCGCGCGCACGCCAAGATCGTCGACCTCTACCGCCGCAAATTTCAACCGGCACAAAAGGGCGTGATCGGCATCACCAACAACTGCGACTGGCGCGAGCCCCAGACCGACTCGGCCGCGGATCGTGCCGCCGCCGAGCGCGGGTTGGAATTCTTCCTCGGTTGGTTCGCCGACCCGATCTACCGCGGCAACTACCCGGATTGCATGCGCAGCGCCGTGGGCGACCGGTTGCCGCAGTGGAGCGACGCCGACCGCGCGCTGGTGCGCGACTCCAGCGATTTCTTCGGCCTAAACTTCTACGGTGGCATGCTTGCGTCCGAGCCCCCGGCCGGCGAGGCCGTGACCACGACCGTGCCCACCGGCAACGGCGGCATGGCGGCCGACCAGCGCGTGGCCTTGGCCGACGACCCGACCTGGGAGAAGACCGACATGGGCTGGAACGTCGTGCCGGACTTTTGCCGCAAGATGCTCGGCTGGATCGACCGCCGTTACGGTCACCCGCCGATCTACATCACCGAGAACGGCTGCGCCCTGCCGGGCGAAGAGGACGTGACCGTGGCGGTGAACGACACCCGGCGCGTCGGCTTCATCAACCGTTACCTGTCCGCCTGTCATGCGGCGATCAACGACGACGGCGTGGACCTGCGCGGTTACTTCGTGTGGTCGTTGATGGACAATTTCGAGTGGGCGCTCGGCTACAGCAAACGCTTCGGCCTGCACCACGTGGACTTCGCCACAAAGAAAAGAACTCCGAAGTCGTCCGCGCACTGGTATGCCGGAGTGATGGCGCGCAACGGGCTGTGAATGTCCGGATTTTTGCCGCGGATTGCGCGGATCATCGCGGATTCCAAACCTAGTCTGGCTTCCGACCATCCGTGTTTATCCGCTCAATCCGCGGCAAACTCCGCCTCCCCGATCGGGATTGCGTTCCTGTAGACTCACCACTCCGCTCTCGCGCCACCGATGTCTGCCGTTGCCCCGGGTCTGCTGACCCGACTCTCATATCTCGCGATGATGAGCCTGTCCATCGGGCTTAATCTGTTGCCGGTGTTCCTCATCACCATCGGCGCGACCTACGGAAGTGAGAGCGGTTTGACGCAGGAGCAGCTCGGCCGGCTTGGCGCCTGCACCTTTGCGGGACTGGTGGTTGGAATTTTGATCACGGGTCCGCTGGCAGACCGACTCGGCGCGAAACCGTTCGTGCAGCTGGGCAACGCGTTGATTGCACTTAGCCTCGCGGCGGCCGCCTGGGCACCGGATTACGCATGTCTAAGCTTGGCGTTATTCTGCCTTGGGCTGGGCGCCGGCATTCTCGACATGGTGCTGAGCCCGGTGGTGGCGGCGCTGAATCCCACGCGGCGCGCGGCGGCGATGAACTGGCTGCACTCGTTCTATTGCGTCGGCGCGGTGTTCACAATTTTGGTCGGCACGGTCGCGCTCAGCGCCGGCTTGGGCTGGCGCGGCACGTGTTTAGTTTTGCTGCTGTTGCCGTTGGGCCTGCTGGTGGCGTTCGCGCCGCAGCGGTTTCCCTCGCTGCATCTGGAAGGCGGACGCTTGAAGCTGCGGACGCTGTTGCGCCGGGGCTGGTTTTGGATCGCGCTGGTGGCGATCTTGCTCGGCGGTGCGACGGAGGCGGGCATGTCGCAGTGGCTGCCGGCCTACGCGGAAAAAGCATTGGGCTTTCCCCCGTGGATCGCCGGCACGGCCTTGCTGTTATTCTCGTTGGCGATGGCAGCGGGGCGAATGGTCGTGGGCGCGGCGGGCACGAAATGGAATGCCTACACGATCATGGCGCTCGGTTGCGGCTCGTCGGTTGTGCTCTTTCTGGCCGGTTCGTTCCTGCCGGTGCCGGTGGTCGCGCTGCTGGCCTGCGTGCTCGTGGGGTTCACCGGCAGCTGCCTGTGGCCGACGATGCTGGCGGTGACGGCGGATCGCTATCCGGACGGAGGCGCAAGCATGTATGGCATGCTCGGGGCCTTCGGCAACGTGGGCGGCATCTTCATGCCGTGGCTGGTCGGTTGGGTCGCGGACCGGCAGGATTTGCACTGGGGGCTTGCCGTTTCCACCCTGGCCCCGGCGCTGATGCTGCCGCTCGTGCTGGCCCTGCGTCGCCGCGCCTGAACTGGTCGGTCCGGGCGAACGGGCTTTGACATGCGCGCCGCAGGCTTCGAAATGCGGCCCGATGATCGCCCTGAACCTCGTCGACGGTCGCCTGAAGGTCCCGGATTCGCCGCTCTGGCTGGCCTTGAGCTGCTCCCTGGCGGATCAAGCGTGGCAAGACCTGCCGTTTAGCGCCGCGGGCGGGACGAGTCTCTCTTTTTCGGTGAACGGGGTAAACGGCGAGTTGCGTTGGAGCGGCGCGGCGGCCACGCGGGCGGATTTCGAACTCGCGTTTGAGTCCGCGGACCCGGTGCGACTGCGGCTGGCGCTGGTCGCCGAGGGCGAGGAGCGCGCGTATCATGTGATCCCGGCCTGCCTGCTCGGCGACAACAACCACGACTTGGTCCGGCCGAAGGAATTTCCCACCTTGCACGAACCGGTCGAGGGCAACCCCGCAGCCGCGCCCTTGTGGGAATTTCGCGCGGACCGCGCGGCCTGTCCGGTGTCGCTGTTGTGCCTGGCGACCGGCGTCGCCGGTCTGGCGGTGGCGCCCTATGCCAACGATGCGGCGGCGCCGGAGGGATTCATCCGCAACGGCGTCTTCGCCGCGCTGCCGGCGACGGCGGGCGTGAGCCTCGGCTATGGCAATGATCCGCTGACCTTCGTGAACAAGCAGAACTTCGGCCCACCCACCGCGCATCGCTCGCGCGCGGCGCGCACCACGGGGTCGTTGTTCTGGTATCCCGGCGCCGGTCGCGAGGGTGTGCATCGGGCGGTGCGCGACCTCTATGGCCGCTCGCGCGAACAACCTGCGCCGCGGCGGTCCGCGGCAGACGCCGTGCAGGCGCTCACCGAGTGTTTCGCCGAGGTGAACTGGAGCGCGGAGTTCGGCAACTACTCGAATCTCGCTTGTCGCGTCCCGACCGAACCTGTGCTCAAGGCGTGGCGGCCCGTGTCGGAGATCGGGTGGACCGGCGGCGGCGTGTTTGCCTGGCCGCTGTTGCGCGCGTCGGCGCGGTTGCCGGAGATCAACTTGCCCAAGACCGCGGCGCAAATCCTCGACGAGATCGTCGGCACCTGGAACGAGCGCAGCGGATTCTTCAACGACGTCGCCGGCCCGAGCCTCGTGGGCATTCCGGGTCAGGGTGGCGTGATCAAGACCGGCGAGATCAACGGGTGGTGGTCCGGCTTCATGCCGCACACGATGAACCGGCATTGCGCCTACACCAACGGGCACGCGGCCTATTACCTCCTGAAGTGCGCCCGCTGGGTGCGCGCGCGCGGCGGGGATGCCTCGGCGTGGGAAACCGCGGCGCTCAAGGTCTGCGACGCGGTCATCGAATTGCAGCGCGCCGACGGTGCCTTTGGCTACCTCTTCAGCGCCCAGACCCGCAAGGTCGTGGACTGGGACGGTTTCGCCGGGTGCTGGTTTGCCGCGGCGCTGCCCTTGGCGTTTTCGCTCACACAGGACGAGCGCTACCTGCGCGCCGCGCGCCGGGCGTTGCGGCACTACCGCCATGCCGTCGCCGCGTTGAACTGCTACGGCACGCCGATGGACACCTACAAGAGCGTGGATCAGGAGGGTATCCTCGCCTTTGTGCAGGCCGCGCGGTGGCTGCACGAGGTCACCGGCGAGGACGAGTGGCTCGATCACTTGCGCGCCGGGGCCGACTACGAGTTGTTGTGGCGCTACGCTTACCGTGCCCGGCCGGAGTTCGCGCCGTTGAAAGATGCCGGTTGGAATTCCTGCGGCGGGTCGGGGACGTCGGTTTCCAACCCGCACATTCATCCCATGGGCCTCGTGATCACCGAACCACTGCATTACCTCGCGCGGGTCACCGGCGACACCTACTACCGCGACCGCGCCGACGACGGCGTGGCGTGGGCATTGGCGACGCTGGAACTTTACCCGAAAATCTCTGGCTACGGTCGCTACGGCTTGCTGACCGAGCGGTATTGCCCGAGCGACGGCTTGGTCATCGAGACCTTTGCCGACACGGGCTCGCCCTCGAGCCTGTGGTGGACTTACAACGCCTGGGCCGCGGCCAATATCCTCGAAGGGCTGCTGGATTCGCTGCCCGAAGCGCCGGTGGAAGCGTGAGGGTGTAGGGCGGGGTCGCCGACCCCGCCGCGAAAGGCGCAACGTGCTCGAAGACTGGGTCAGCGACCCCGCCCTACAATCGATCCGCGTTTATGCGCCGGTGTCGCGGAATCGCCCATCCGTGAACATTCCTAGAGATTGGGCGTGAGTTCGGGCAACGAATCCTCTCGGCTTGGCGTTCCCCGATGAGCTCCAAAATTGCTTTCGCCCAAGCGCAGCCGGTCTGGCCGCGCGGATTGGCCGGTCAGATGAACACGTGGGTCAGTTTTCACGCCCGCGTCGCCCTCGAGGGCAAATCGCGGGCCGTCTTGCGGCTCGCGGGAGCCACGATGTATCGGCTCTGGGTCAACGGTGCACTGGTCGCCCACGGCCCGGCGCGCACCGGGCACCGGCATGCGCGAGTGGATGAGTGGCCGCTGACCGCCACCAAGGACGGAGCGCTCGAACTCGTGATCGAGGTTTCCGATTACGGCGTGCCGAATTTCGCCGCGACGCATGAACCCGCGTTTTTCTGCGCCGAGCTGCGCGTCGGTCGCAAGGTTGTCGCGCACACCGCCACGCGGGGTGGCGGCTTCACGGCCGAGCGCCGTGAGGAACGGGTGCAGCGCAGCGAGCGTTACAGCTACCAACGCGGCTTCAGCGAGGCCTACCGCTTCGGCGCCGCCGGGGTATTTTGGCGCGCGCCCGGCTACGTGCCGGCTGCGCCGCTCCAATTGGTCAAGGTCGCCTATGCGCGCACGTGGCTGACGCGCGACGTGGATCAACCGGACTTCGCGGTGCGGCATCCGCGGCCGCGCACGACGTTCGGCACGGCCGGTTTCAGCGCGAAGCGCGCCGCCGCCTACGAGCCGATGACCTATGTGAGCGACGTGCCGAAGACCTCGCAGGGTTGGCCGCTTCAGGAGATTGAGTGGCCGTTCTTTGGCCTGCTGGCAGGGCTGACCTATCGCGATCGTGGCATCGTTCCGGTGGCGGCGGGCGGGCGTTTCACCCTCAAGGCGCGCGAGTGGCGACTGTTCGATTTCGGCGCCATCCAGACCGGATTTCCCGCGGCGCGGCTGCGGGTGAAACGCGCATCGCGGCTCCTGTTGCTCTTCGACGAGGTGCTGACTGGCGGCCACATCGGCGTGACCAAGACCGCGATCGTGAACGGCCTGCGCGTGGAGCTGGCTGCGGGCGCGGAAGTAGACTTCACCGCTTTCGAGCCGCATACGCTGCAACACCTGCAGGTGCTCGTCTGGGAGGGCGAAGTCGAATTCGCCGAAGTGCGCCTCGTGAACTATGCCAACGGCCGCGCTATCGGCGACGGCCCCGCGGGCCTCGCCCCAGTCGAGCGCCTCGTGCGCCGCGCCGCGGTCGCGACGTTCCGGCAAAACGCGCTTGATGTGTTCATGGATTGTCCGTCGCGCGAGCGGGCGGGTTGGCTGTGCGACAGCCTCTTTACCGCGCGGGCGGAGTGGCACTTTTGCGGCGACAACCCGATTGAGCGCGCCTTTTTGGAAAACTTCCTGCGCCCGACGAAGTTCGACGGCCTCCCGCGCGGCATGGTGCCGATGTGCTATCCGGCCGAGCCGTTGCAGGGGCAGTTCATCCCGAATTGGGCGATGTTCTTCGTGATCCAGCTCGACGAGGCGCGCCGGTTCCGGCGTTTGCCGCGAGCGTGGCAGCCGTTGATCGAGCGCCGGGTGCGCGGGCTCGTCGGCTACTTCCGGAAATTTGAGAACGACCTCGGTTTGATCGAGAAGCTGGAGAGCTGGGTCTTTGTCGAGTGGTCCAAGGCCAACAATTTCGTCCAGGACGTGAATTTCCCGACCAACATGCTCTATGCCGCGACCCTGCGATCCGCGGCGCGGTTGCTCGGGGACGAGCGACTTGCGCGCCGCGCCGACCGCGTCAACGCCGCCGTGCGCCAGCTGGCGTGGCGCGACGGACGGTTTGTCGACAACGCCGTGCGCACGAAGGACGGGACCCTCGAGGTCACGGCCAACGCCAGCGAGGTCTGCCAGTATTACGCGTGGTTCACTGGCCAGCTGGCCATGGCGGATGAGCCGGCGCTCTGGCGGCGGATGGTGTGCGCGGACTACGGCGACCTGCATCCCGCGAACGCCTTCATCGGCAAGCTCGTGCGCTTGGAACTCTTGATCGCCAATGGCGAATACGCGGCCGCGCGCCGGGAATTGCTGGCAAGCTTTGCCCCGATGGCGCGCGCAACGGGCACGCTTTGGGAAATGCTCGATTCCAGCGCGAGCCGCGACCACGGGTTCACGTCCTACGTCGCAGTGTTGATCGATCGGCTCGCCGCCGCCAGAAAGCAGCCATGAAGCCGACCCTCCGCACCTTTGCGACTGCCTGGTCGTTGCGCCAATACCCAACCCAGGCCGACGAGTGGGCTTGGGCGAAGAAGTTCGACGCCATCCGCGGCGCGGGCTTCGGCGGCGTGATGTCGCCGCCCCGCGTGGAACTCGCGGGGCGTGGCGATCTCGATTACTGGGCGATGGGCAGTCTGGGGCCCGAGCATGACCCGGCGGCGTATTTTGCGAGCGCCGCCGAACTCGGCGCGACCCACGCGACCATTCAGCTGGCGGATGTCGACACGCCGTTGGCAGAGGCCGTCACCGTGGCGGAACGCGTGCTGGCCGCGGCGGACGCGGCGGGGATTCCGGCGACGATCGAGTCGCATCGTGACACGTTTACGGAAACCCCTGACCGGATGTGGGCTTTGGTGGATGCGTTTGCGGAGCGCACCGGCCGCGAACTGCCGGTTTGTTTCGACCATTCGCATTTCGCCGTGGTGCGTCATTTCGCGGCGCCGTATTGGCCGAAGCTGAATGAGCGGCCCGATGTGCTGGCGCGTTGCCCCCGGTTTCACCTGCGACCCTTCACCGGGCACCATTGCCAGATTCCCGCGACCATGGACGGCGAGCACCCGACGCCGGAGTATCAGCTCTGGGGCGACTACCTCGACGGCCTGTTCGGCTGGTTGCAGGCGAATTCCACGCAGTCGGAAATCTGTGTGTGTCCCGAGCTCGGCAACGCGGCGCCGGCCTACGGGCTATCGTGTTTTCCGGATGTCTGGCGCGACGCGCGTTACGTCGGCGCGGATTTCCGCCGGCGCTGGGCGGCGGTTGGCGCCTGATCACCGCGGGCGGGTGCCCTCGGCTTGGTGCAGGTGATGGGCCGTGCGCCAGAGGTGATAGGCCGCCGTATCCGCCAAGCGGACGGCTTCAAGGATGCGATCGGCCTGCGCTGGGGAGACGGCGGCTTCCGCGGTTTCGCGCAGCAAGGCATGCCGCCCGGTGCGGCGCAGCGCGGCCAGCTCGCCGGCGAGTTGTTCGACCGCGGACAGCGGATCGCTGGCATCCTCGCCCGACCACCGTCGATCCAACGCATCAAGGAGCGCGTGGAGTTTGATGCGCGCTTCATCGAGCCGACCCGACGGATCGGAATCCGGCCACGACTTGGTGGCGGCCAACTCGCGCAGCAATTGGTCGAGGTGATCCATGGCGTGGACCACGGCGAGTCGGGAATTGGGCAGGTCGGGACGCACCGGCACCGTGGCCGGCACCCGACCGAGGAACTCGAGGCATTCGTCGAGCGACGAGCGCAAGATCCCCAAAGGCAGTTCGCCCGCGGCCGAGGGGCCGCCGGAATGACTGCGCACCCACGTGGCCACGGCGCGGGCGCAGGTTGTCAGCGCGCGGGGGAGGGCTTCGAGGGCGACTTCGGGCACCTGCGCCAGCGAGGCGTCGAGGTGACCGGTGGGTGCCGGTTGCGGATCCGGCAACAGTCGCACGATGAAGGTTGAAAACTGCTGCACGGTGGGCAGCACGACCAGCGCGGCGGCAACGTTGAACGCGGTGTGAAAGACCGCCAGGGCCCACGCGCCCGGAGTCGGGGAGAATGTGCCGACCAACCACAGGAACGGCGTGAGCAAAATGAAGCCGAGCGTGCTGGCGAAGGTGTTGAACACGATGTGAACCAAGGCGGTGCGCCGCGCCGGGATGCTCGCGCCAATGGCGGCCAAGGCGGCGGTGACGGTGGTGCCGATGCTTGCGCCGATCACAATGGACAGCGATTGCGGCAGATCGAGGGTGCCGGCGTGGAAGGCGGTGATCGTCGTGGCCACGGCCGCGCTGGACGACTGCATGATCACGGTGAGGACGATGCCGATCAGCACGAGCAACAGCCGGCCGAGCAGCGTGGGGGCGGGAAAGTTTTCAGGTCGCACGTGCGCCGACAGGCCGTCCATGCCCTGCTGCAGGCCCTCGATGCCGACGAAGATCAGGCCAAAGCCGGCGAGCGCTAGGCCGAGGTCGGCGGCTCGATTTTTCAACACGAGCCGCATGAGTGCGCCGATGCCCACGAGCGGCAGCGCGATTTTCCCCACGCTGAGTTTCAGGCCGAGCAGCGAGACG
>JAPOIC010000285.1 GCA_029979145.1 Opitutaceae bacterium | reverse complement strand
TCAAAGGTGAGCTGCAGCACCTGTCCGATGTTGCGGTCCTTCCAAGTCAGGTCGGCAAGCTCGGGTGCGTAGCGGCTGCCGTTGCAGTCTTCGCAGGGGAGGTAGGTGTTCGGCATGAATGCCATCTCGAGTTTGATGCGGCCGGCTCCAGCGCAGGTCTCACAACGGCCGCCTGCGGTGTTGAAGGAGAAACGGCCGGCGTTGTAGCCGCGCACCTTGGCTTCCGGCAGCGAGGCGAAGAACTGACGGATAAGGTCGAAGATGCCGAGATACGTGGCCGGCGTGGACCGTGGGGTTTTGCCGATGGGCGATTGGTCGACCTCGATCACGGACTTGAAACCGGCCACGCCGCTCAACTCGGAGAATGGTGCTGGCGGAGTCTTGCCGGTGCCCGGGGCGCCTTCGGGAGTGAAGCCGGTGGCGCGGACGAAGGTCCGTCCGCTTAAACGAGCTTTTCCCGTTTTGATCGCATGGGTTACGGCCGGGTAGAGCACGTCGCGAAACAGGGTGGACTTGCCCGCGCCACTGGGGCCGGCCACGAGCGTCAGGCGGCCGAGCGGAACGTGCAGATCAAAACCCTGCAGATTGCGGTAGGCGGCACCGCGCAACTCGAGCCATTCGCGATTCCGACCCTGGCGTGGCGGCAAGGGGCGGTAGCTGCCGCGCAACGGATGGGCTATGCCCTGCTTGAGAAATAGTCCGGTGAGCGACTTCGCGCTGCGTTTGATCTCGGCGGGCGTGCCTTGGGCGAGCAGTTCGCCGCCGTGGATTCCCGCGGCGGGGCCGAGGTCGATGATGCGGTCGGCGCGCTCCATGAGTTCGTCGTCGTGCTCGACTACGAGGAGCGTGTTGCCCTTGGCGCGGAGCGCCCGGAGGGTGTCGATCAGGCGGTCGTTGTCGCGGGCGTGGAGGCCGATGCTCGGTTCGTCGAGCACGTAGAGCACGCCTGAAAGATTGGAGCCCAGTTGCGCCGCGAGGCGAATGCGCTGCGCCTCGCCGCCGGAGAGCGTTTCGGTGGGGCGGTCGAGGGCGAGGTAGCCGAGGCCCACGTGGTCGAGGAAACGCAGACGCTCCTCGATCTGCGGCATGATGTCCTGCGTGATCAGTTTGCCGCGGCGATCGAGAGCGAGCTTGCGGAGGTTCGCGAGGAGTTCCGCCGGCGTGCCGCGCAGCAGACCGGGCAACGACAGCGGCGACTGTTTTCCGCGAAAATGCAGTTTCACGGCCCGGGCGATACGGTTGAGGCGCTCGCCTTGGCATTCCGGGCATGGCGTGCCGTCGTCGGCGACTTCCTCCGCCGCATCGATGCCGAAGCTGCGCAACCGTGCCATCGGGTCGTCCTCGTCCTCCTTCGGCTCCAGCATCCACGGGAAAACTTTCCCGTGTCCGCGACAGGTCGGGCACCAGCCGCGCGGGGAGTTGAACGAGAAGTGCTTGGGATCCAGCTCTGGGAAAGACTCGCCGGAGTCGATGTCGGTGCGCGTGGTCGAGAACCACGACAGGATTTCGCCTTGGGGCGTGAGGAGAAAGCAGGCGCCCTTGCCGAGTTTCAGGGCGGTAGCGAGGGCGTCGTCGGGCTTGGATCCGCGCACTTTTAGGTCGGCGACGACCACCTCGATGTCGTGCTCGCGGTAGCGGTCGAGCTTGGTGAAGGCCTCGGCGGCGAGCAGCTGGCCGTCGGCGCGCATGAGCTCGTAGCCCTGCTTTGCAATCCACGTGGCGATGGGTTGGTGATGACCCTTGCGGCCGCGAATAAGCGGGGCGCAGAGGTAAAGGTGCCGCGCGCGCCGTGCCTTGGGGGTGGCGAGAACGCGGGCGAGCAACCGTCGCAGTTCCGCAGGCGAGAGCGGTTTGACCGGTTTGTCGGTGTCCGGGTGGTGCTGCACGCCGAGCCGCGCGTAAAGCAGGCGCAGGTATTGCGCGACCTCGGTGATGGTGGCGACGGTTGACTTGCGCGATCCGCGGGTTACGCGCTGCTCAATGGCAACCGTCGGCGGAATGCCGGTGAGTTGGTCGATGGCCGGGCGCGGGAGCTGCTCCACGAATTGCCGCGCGTAGGGCGACATGGATTCCATGAAGCGGCGCTGGCCCTCGGCGAAGACGATGTCGAAGGCCAAGGTGGACTTACCCGAACCCGACACGCCGGTAACGACCGAGAGTTCGTGGTGCGGAATCGTGAGCGAGAGATTTTTGAGATTGTTCTCGCGGGCGCCGGTCAGCGTGAGCTCCGCGCGGCGGGGTGTGGAATCGATCGGCGCGGGATCCTCGCCGGCGACGAATCCGCCTTCGAACCGATC
>JAPOIC010000311.1 GCA_029979145.1 Opitutaceae bacterium | reverse complement strand
CGGCCCCTTCGATTTTCACGGCGTGGGCGCCGGCCCGGAGGCGGGCGGCGGCGGTGTCGAGCGCGTGCGCCTTGCCCTTGCGGCCGGCCAGAAAAGGCATGTCCGCCACGATGAAGCTGCCCGGTTGGCCGCGGGCCACCGCCCGAGTGTGCAGGGCCATCAAGTCCGGCGTGGCTCCGAGCGTATCCGCCTCGCCGTGCACGGCCATCATCACGCTGTCGCCCACCAGCACGCAGTCCACGGTCGTGCCCGCCAACAACCGGGCCGACGGCGCATCGTAGGCCGTGACCATCGCGATCTTCCGATTTGCCGCCTTGGCTTGGGCGAATTCGCGAACGCTTTCCATGGAAGGGTTCAACCAAGGCCGCTACCGGCAAAGTGCAAGGGCCCGGTGCGTCATCCACTCGCAGGCCGCCTTACTTCGGGCTAATTGTGTCGAGGGCAGCCTGTTTTCGCGGATTGTCTGCGCAGTCCGGACATGGCAGCGTCCGCCCCATGCATTCCGCCTCCTATTTCCGCCGCGGCCTGACCGCGGGCCTGGTTGTTGTGCTCGCGGCACTCGCCGGCTGCGGCAAACGCGAGACCCTCGTGCAGCAAGCCACCCGCGACGGCATCATGCTTGTCGGCAACGGCGCCGAGCCTTCCGACCTCGATCCGCAGACGATCACCGGCATTCCCGAGCGCAACATCACCGCCACGCTATTCGAGGGCCTGACGCGCAACGACCCCGAGACTCTCGAGGCGCGACCGGGCGTCGCGGAAAGCTGGGACGTCTCGCCCGACGGCCTCGTTTACACCTTCCATCTGCGCGCGGACGCCGTGTGGTCCGACGGCAAACCCGTCACGGCGCAGGATTTCTACATGTCCTTCCGTCGCCTGCTCTCCGCGCAGCTCGCCTCGGACAACGCCGACCAGCTTTACCTCGTGGTGAACGGCGAGGAATACCACAAGGGCAAGATCACCGATTTCTCGCAGGTCGGCTTCCGCGTGATCGACGACCGCACGCTCGAGGTGCGCTTGAAATACCCCGCGCCCTTCCTGCTCAAGACCATGGGCGCGCGTTCGTGGTATCCCGTGCCGATGCACGTGCTGGAAAAGTTCGGCGACCCGCTGATGCCCGGCAGTTCGTGGACCCGCCCCGGCAACATCGTGGGCAACGGTCCATTCGTGCTGAAGGAGTGGAAGCCCAACAGCTACATCGAGGTCGAGCGCAGCCCGACGTATTGGAACCGCGCCACCGTGCGCCTGAACGGCGTGCGCTTCGTGCCGATGGAAAACCAACCCGCCGAGGAGGCGGCCTTCCGCGCCGGGCAGCTGCACATGACCGAGCGCGTGCCGCTGACCAAGATCGCCGTCTATCGCCGCGAGGCGCCGGAGAAGCTCCACATCCATCCCTACTCGGGCGTCTACTACTACAACTTCAACGTGAACCGCGCGCCGTTCAACGATGTGCGCGTGCGCCGCGCACTCGCCATGGCCGTGGACCGCGTGAGCCTCGTGAACAACGTCACGCTGGCCGGTGAGATCCCCGCCTACCACTTCACGCCCGAGGGCATCGGCGGCTACGTCAGCCGCGCCCGCACCAAGCTCGACTTTGACGCTGCGCGCCAGCTGCTGGCCGACGCCGGCTTCCCAGGCGGCAAGGGCATCCCGCCGATCACGCTGCTCTACAACACCGCGGAAAACCACCGCGTCATCGCCGAGGCCATTCAGCAGACGTGGAAGCACGAGCTCGGCATCGACATCAAGTTGGAGAACCAGGAGTGGAAGGTCTACCTGGACAACATGCAGCACGAGTTCTACCAAATCTGCCGCGCCGGCCTGAT
>JAPOIC010000160.1 GCA_029979145.1 Opitutaceae bacterium | reverse complement strand
CGATGCGGGCCAGCACCGTATGGCGTCCACCGGTCAAGGTTCGACCCGCCACAACAGCATCCACGAGGTCTTGGGGCATGACCGCCGCCTTGCGGAGAGCAAAGGCGCGTTCACACAAAACGTAGACGGCGACGGCGGAGCAGAGTCCGAGCGGATAGATCAGCAGGCCCGCGCCCTTAAATACCTCGATGGCAGCTAGAATCGTCATAGGAGTGTCGCCTTGTGACGCGGCAGCCGCGCAAAAGGTTCAAAAAACTTATGGGGCTGCGCGAACGTAGGGCAAGCTTGCGGCTTTGGCCGTCACTGCGGCCGCACCTTCAAGCAATTCCCCGATCGGATCCCAGCGCCCGTGCACGAGCGCGTCCCGGGCGGAATCTCGCATCGTCAGCGGCACGGACTTGTCGCAAAAACGAATCGCCCGCGCCTCCAAGTCCACGGTCACTTCCAGGTTGGGATCAGCCGTCACAGCGGCACTGACCTGCCGGATGGCCGCCCGCTCCGCCTGCACGCAGACGAGCCCGATGTTGGTGGCATTGCCGAAGAAGATTTCCGCGAAGTTCTCGGCGACCACGGCGCGAATCCCGAACTTGCGCAGCGCCTGCGGTGCGTGCTCCCGGGAACTGCCGCAGCCAAAGTTGGCGCCGGTCAACAGGACGGAAGCTCCGGTGTGCCGGACATCATCGAGCGGATGACTGCCGCCGGCCGCCTTGCGATCGTCGGCGAAAAGCCCCTCGCCCAGCGCGTCGAAGGTCACGCACTTTAGAAAGCGGGCCGGGATGATCCGATCTGTATCAATATCATTGCCGGGCACCGTGACGGCGCGGCCGGAAACAGTCGCAAGTTTTTCGAGGGCCATGGGAATCAGTTTTGAGCGTTCACGGCAAAGACTTCACGGGCGTCAGCCACCGCACCAGTCACGGCAGCTGCGGCCACCATCACGGGACTCATCAGCAACGTGCGTCCGGTTGGGCTGCCTTGCCGGCCCTTGAAATTGCGGTTCGACGAGCTCGCGCAGACCTGATCGCCCACGAGCTTATCCGTGTTCATCGCCAGACACATGGAGCAGCCGGCCTCGCGCCAATCGAAACCGGCGTCGCGAAAGATACGGTCGATGCCCAGTTCGGCGCACACGGCGCTCACCAATTGCGACCCCGGCACGGCGATGGCTTTCACGCCCGGGGCAACGCGGCGCCCCGACAGGTAGCGGGCGACTTCCTTGAAGTCAGACAAGCGGGCATTGGTGCAGCTGCCCAGGAAGGCGACGTCGATCTTCGTGCCCGCGATCGGAGCACCGGGAGCGAGTTTCATGTAAGCCAGCGCCTCTTCAATGCTGGTGCGCTCGTCGGGCGACGCCGCATGTGCGGGATTCGGCACGGTTTCCTCGATACTGATGCCTTGGCCGGGATTGATTCCCCAGGTCACGGTCGGAGCGATGTCCTCGCTGCGCATGGTCACTACATCGTCATACTTGCACCCCGGATCGCTGGCCACGGAGCGCCAGTGAACCACGGCCTCGTCCCAAGCTTTGCCCGTAGGCGCATACGGCCGCCCCTTCAGGTAGGCGAAGGTCGTCTCGTCGGGATTCACATAGCCCACGCGGGCGCCGCCCTCGATGGACATGTTGCACACGGTCATGCGCTCCTCCATCGAGAATCGGTCGAACACCTCGCCACCATATTCGTAGGCGAAACCGGTGCCGCCATTGACCCCCAGGATGCGGATGATGTGCAGAATGACATCCTTGGCATAAACGCCCGGCCGGAGTCGACCGGTGACATTGATGCGGCGAACCTTCAGCGGGCTCAGCGCGATCGTCTGGGTCGCAAGCACATCGCGCACCTGGCTGCTGCCGATGCCAAAGGCAATTGCCCCGAACGCGCCGTGAGTGCTGGTGTGAGAATCGCCGCACGCAATGGTGGTGCCCGGTTGCGTGATGCCCTGCTCCGGGCCGACCATGTGGACGATCCCCTGCTTGCCGGAGCCGAGATCAAAATAGGTGATGCCGTGATCCGCGCAATTCTTGCGCAACTCCTTGATCATCTGATCGGCCAGCGGATCGCTGAAGGGCTCCGTTTGCCGGTCCGTCGGCACGATATGGTCCACCGTCGCAAATGTGCGATGCGGCATGGCCACCTTCAGGCCAAGGTCGCGCAACATCCCGAAGGCCTGCGGGCTCGTCACCTCGTGGATGAGGTGCGTGCCAATGAGCAGCTGCGTCTGGCCGTTCGCCAGCGTGCGCACGGCGTGCGCCGACCAGACTTTTTCAAAGAGAGATTTGGGCATGGGAAAGGTTCTTGCCGCACCGGCTGAATCCCGAGCGGCCCTCCACCATAGCAGAGCATTGCAATGCCTGGAAATACTTAATTTGATTCGGTTGATGCCAGAAAAGTATCAGTTCGATTTCGAGCTTCGCCAGCTCGCGCACTTTCACGCCGTGGCGCAGCACCTGCACTTCCGCAGGGCCGCCGAGCAGATGGGCATCGCCCAGCCAGCGCTGAGCCGGCAGATCGCTCATCTGGAGCAGGCCCTGGGCGTAACCTTGTTCAACCGCACGCGGCGCCGGGTAGAATTGACCCACGCGGGGCACCTGTTGCACGAGCGGGTGCAACCGTTGCTCAATTCGCTGCAGCGTCTCGCGCCGGAGCTGGATGCCGTCGCGGCCGGCAAGGTGGGCCGCGTGCGCATCGGCTTTACCGGTCTTGCCATGGCCACTGTGCTGCCTGCGATCATCCGGACCTTTTCGGCGCAGCATCCGGGGATCCGGGTGGAATTGAATGAATCCCCCACGGCAGCGCAGATCGAGGCCCTGCGGAACGGCGAAATCGATTGCGGCTTCTTTCATCCGGCAAAGGCCACCCCGGAGGGTATCTCCACCCATCAATTGCTGCGCGAACCCAACGGCGTGTTGCTGCCCGCTTCGCATCCCCTCGCCCGCGGGACGACCCTGCATTTGCACGATCTGGCCGACACCCCCTTTGTGCTGTTCCCCCGGCACCTGAATCCGGGGTTCTACGATCGCATTCTCACGAGCTGCACCGCCGCCGGCATTACCTTGAAGATCGCGGATGAGGTGTGGCCGCGCGCCAATGCCATTGGCTTGGTGCGCGCCGGTCTTGGCGCCACCTTCATCACGCCGTCCGAGGCGCGCACCTTGCCGGCTGAAGTAGTCTTCCGTTCGCTGGGCGGACCCGCCCCGGAAAGCCGGTTAGTGGCCGGTTGGGCGAAGCAGGATTCACCCTCACCCGCCATCACCGCCTTTATCCGCATTGCGACCGACGGAAAATCGCGGCGATGAGGTCGCGATCACGGCGACATTGACGCCCATCGCCGCACTCCGTGGGATAATTGAAATGCAATCCGCTGACACGATCCAACGACTCCGTTTCTATGCATATATTGGGGTCGTGATCATTAGCCTGCCGGGGCTGCGAGCCAAGTTGCTCGATCCGGAGGCGGGTCTGCCGCCCGCCTGACCCTGGCGCCGGTCTGGGCCTCGCCATCAGCCGACGGTTGGTCGCGCTCATGGGCGGCGACATCGTGGTGACTAGCGAACCCGGCCGGGGCAGCCGCTTCCGTTTCACGCTGCCCGTTGAGCAGATGAACAGTGCCCATCCGTTTCCCGTCAGCGGCACCTCTGCCATCACCGGCTATACCGGTCCCCGGCGACGTCTCTTGGTCGTCGACGACGTCGAGGTCAATCGGACCCTGCTGCGCGACCTGCTCCAACCCCTTCGGCTTTGCGGTGCAACTCGCGACCGACGCCGTTGAGGCGCTTGCCCTGTCAGAGTCCGGATCCTACGACGCCATCATTCTGGATTTGCGCATGCCCGGAAATGACGGACTCGAACTCATCCGTCGCATCCGTGCGCGCCGCGGCAGAGAAAAGCCGGTGATTGTGCTGACCTCGGCCTTAGTGCTCTCCTTCGATCCGCAGGTCGCCTTCGACGCGGGCTGTGACGATTTTCTACCCAAGCCCTTTCGAGAGGATGAACTCCTCGAACTGATCGGCCGCCGGCTCCGGTTGGATTGGGTGCACGACTCCCCGCGAGTTGCCCCGGCCCCCGAAACCAAAGAAATCAACCCCTGCGACCGTGATTGCAGGCCTCACGCCCCTGCGCGAGGCGGCCGCGTGCGGCGATATTCGCGACATCCGCACCCAACTCGCCAACCTGCGCGCCGCGGGTGGCTTCCCGTCCGCAGTGCTCGACCACCTGGAAAGTTTGTCCGCGTCCTACCAAGTGGATCAGCTGCGGCGACAGCTCGACGAGCTCACCTCCGCGCGCTCACCTGCGTAAACTGTGACCTAAGGGAAATATGTCGCCCCAAGCAGGTGCGGGAAGATTGACGCACTTCTGCCATCCGACTGAACTTCCGCCCTGCAAAACACCGGCAGCATTCTGCTGGTTGACGACATCCCGGCCAACATCGGGTTGCTGCTCGATGCCCTGAGCATCAGACCTTGGTTGCCGAGAGCGGTGCCAGCGCGTTGGTCCAGGTCCAGCACACCGCGCCGGATTTGATTTTTGCTCGATGTGCTCATGCCGGGCCACGACGGCTATGAAACCTGCCGCCGATTGAAGGCCATCCCTGCCCTGTCGGTCGTTCCGGTGATCTTCATGACCGCCCCCGACGAGCCAGAACAAAAACTGCGGGCCTTCGAGGCCGGTGCCGTCGACAACATCACCAAGCCCGTGCGTGTGCCCGAAGTCTTGGCCCGCACCGCCGCGCACCTGCGGATTCGCCAACTGCAAGCGCAAATTCAGGACGAACTCACCATGCGCTTGGAGGCGGAAGGCCTGCTGCGTCAGTCCCTCGACCTCGGCATGCTACTCGCCGACCAGAACCGCTGGATCATTTTCAACACGCGGCTGGCCGAGGCCCTTCTCCACAAGCACTACCCCAATTTCGGCGGCCGAACCCTTCCGGTCGAATTCGAAAGCGGCGCGAGTGGCCTCACCTTGCGCCGGTTTGCCGACGGGGACCGGCTGGACTTGGGCATGTTCATCGTCAACGAGGACAGCGCCGAACTCGGTCCGGGCGCCTGGCTCGCGATCAATCTCACTTCCCACGAGGCCTAAGTCCTCTATTGGATCGCACAAGGGAAGAGCAACCCGGACATCGCCGCCATCATCAGCACCAGTGTGCGCATCGTGCACAAGCACGTGGAGAACGTATTTCGGAAGCTCGGCGTCGCGTCCCGCAATGCCGCGGCGCTCACCGCGCTGGACGTGCTG
>JAPOIC010000279.1 GCA_029979145.1 Opitutaceae bacterium | reverse complement strand
TTTAAGACTCAGCGCCACCTTTTCCGGAACCTCCGCCGCCAGCTCCTGAAGCGCCTCTTCAAAGCGGGCCTCTCCGCGCCCTAGCAAGACGAACCGGCTGTTCTGCCGCTTGAAGAATTCCGCATTAGCCAGCAGCAGGTAGATGCCTTTCTGCTCCGTCAGCCGACAGATCATACTGTAAACCGGACCCTTGAACTTCGGGTCAAACCCGTGCGCCTTGAGCAGCGCGGCCCGACAGACCGCCTTGCCCTTCAGGTCCGCCGCGGAATAACGCGCCGGTAAGAGGGCGTCGATCGACGGATTCCACACCGAGGTATCAATGCCGTTCAGCAGGCCCTTGATATCCTCGGCGCGGGTCTGCACCACGCCATCAAGCCCGCAGCCGAATTCCGCAGTCTGGATTTCACGCGCATACCGTGGGCTCACCGTCGTCACGCAATCCGCATAGAGGATGCCGCCCTTCATCAGGCTAATCTGGTTGTAGTATTCCAAGCCGTCGATGTTGTTGAGCTCGTCCGGCAGATTCGTGCGCGCAAAGGAGCGAGAAGGGAAAATGCCTTGGAACGCGATATTGTGAATCGTGAACACCGTGCGCATCGCCAGCGTGAGCCCGTGCCGTCGCTCCGCCATGCGCAAGAGCAACGGCCCCAACGCCGCCTGCCAGTCGTGCGCGTGCACAATGTCGGCCTGCACGTCGGCGAGCCGCAGCGTTTCGACCACGCCCTTCGCAAAAAAGATAAACCGGTCGGCGTTGTCCTCGTAGTCGCGCTCCCCATTGCCGTAGGGATTCGTGCGGTCGAAATATTCGTCACGGCAGATCAAGTGCACCGTCAGGTTCGCCCGCGGGTTGAACGAGCGCACGTGGCCCGACAAGAACTCATCGCCCATTTCAATTTTCAGGCGAAGCCGGCGTTCGGCGCCGACGATTTCGGGATGCGCCAGCGTCGAGCGATAGCCCGGCAGAAACACCACGACTTCGTGCCCCTGATCCGCCAGCGCCGCGCCCAACGCCGCCACTGCGTCCGCGAGCCCTCCCGTTTTCATGTAGGGGAACAATTCACTGGCCACGTGGACGATTTTCATCGCGCCCTCCTTAGACAGGGGATTGCCTCAGTCCAATCACAAAGCGCGGCCTGCGCGCCCGCTCAATTTCTTCAATCATGAATCTCAGCGAAAGCCTCCTCGCGGTGCTGCGCGAGAACCGTCAGCCCCTTTCCGCTGCTGCCCTCTCGTCCCGCCTGCATCTGCGCAAACACCAGCGCAAAGACCTCACGCGCGAATTGCAAAAACTCGTGCAAAACGGGCGCGTGCAACGATCGCGTGACGGGCTGTATCGCGCCCCCGCGCCAACGGCCCGTGGGGCCGAGGTCACCGGCTATGTGCGGTTCCGCAACGGCGGCTCCGCCTTCGTCATCCTCGACGACGAACACGTCAACGATCGCGACGTCACGGAAATCCAAATCGCTCCGCCCGCCACCGGCGTGGCATTGCACGGCGACCACGTGGCCGTGCGCATTTTGCCCAAGGGGCGGACCCGTTATCCCGGTGAGAAGGCCGGCGAAATCGTGCGCGTCCTGGAGCGAGCCCGCGACACCCTGGTCGGCAACCTGCGAAAGTCCGGTCGCCACTGGATCGTGACGCCCGATGATCCTCGCTACAACCAGGACGTCGTCGTCAAGGATCCCGCCCAGTCGAAGCTAAAACCCGCGCCTACCGGCGGCGACAAGGTCGTCGTGCGCCTTGAAGAGTGGCGCAAGCGCAACGATCCGCTTACCGGCACCCTCACCGCCCGGCTTGGCCGCACGCACGAACCGCGCGCCGAGATGCTCGGCATCTTCGAAAAATACGGGCTCGCCCCGCACTTTCCCCCGGATGTTGAGAGCGAGGTCGCCAGCCTGCCGGACAAGATCCATCCGAAAGACCTCGCGAACCGGCTCGACTATCGTGAGGTGCCGACTTTCACGATCGACCCCGACGACGCGAAGGACTTCGACGACGCCCTGTCGATCGAAACCCTGGATCATGGCGAAGTGCGCGTCGGTATCCACATCGCAGATGTATCGGCCTACGTCCACCCGGGCACCGCACTCGATCGCGAAGCCCGCCGGCGCGGCAACTCCACCTACCTCGTGGGCACGGTGATACCGATGCTGCCCGAGAAGCTTTCCAACGGCCTTTGCTCCTTGGTCGAGGGTGAAAATCGTCTGACCAAGGCGGTCTTTCTCACTTTCGGCAAAAACGGCCGCATCCGGGAGAAAACCTATGGCAACACGGTGATCCGCAGCCGCAAGCGCCTGACCTACAAGCAGGCCTACGCGCTGCTATTCACTGACGACCTCGACCGCGTCCGCGCCCTGCCCCTGCCGCCCAAGCACCAGACCGGCTCCACCGGTCGCGCGTTCTCCAGCCTTTCCCACCGCGAGCTCAGCGACCTTCAAGGCTGGGTGCGTCAACTCTGGGAGCTTGCCTCGGGCCTGCGTCGCGACCGCATG